>NZ_JBEFLV010000080.1:0-201 GCF_040149365.1 Kluyvera huaxiensis | reverse complement strand
AGCAGTCAGTCATTTTTCTGCAATTTAGCTATTGCGGGCTGCGAGAAACTCCCTATAATGCGGCCCCACTGAGACGGAACAACGGCAAACAAGCCACCGGGTCAGCGGGGTTCTTCAGAGAACGCCGGCAGAGAAAAGCGAAATTAAACGCTTGACTCTGAAAGAGGAAAGCGTAATATACGCCACCTCGCAACAGTGAGC
>NZ_JBEFLV010000079.1:0-203 GCF_040149365.1 Kluyvera huaxiensis | reverse complement strand
GCATGGGGTCAGGTGGGACCACCGCGCTACTGCCGCCAGGCAAATTCTGTTATTAACCCGCCTTCCGGCCAGTTAATTTATCTGTATCAAGCTGAGTATTGATGTCTCTTCACCAAAACATCTTTGGCGTTGTAAGGTTAAGCCTCACGGTTCATTAGTACTGGTTAGCTCAATGTATCGCTACACTTACACACCCAGCCTAT
>NZ_JBEFLV010000078.1:0-208 GCF_040149365.1 Kluyvera huaxiensis | reverse complement strand
ATAAGGGTTGCGCTCGTTGCGGGACTTAACCCAACATTTCACAACACGAGCTGACGACAGCCATGCAGCACCTGTCTCAGAGTTCCCGAAGGCACCAAAGCATCTCTGCTAAGTTCTCTGGATGTCAAGAGTAGGTAAGGTTCTTCGCGTTGCATCGAATTAAACCACATGCTCCACCGCTTGTGCGGGCCCCCGTCAATTCATTTGA
>NZ_JBEFLV010000077.1:0-215 GCF_040149365.1 Kluyvera huaxiensis | reverse complement strand
GATTTGATGTTACCTGATGCTTAGAGGCTTTTCCTGGAAGCAGGGCATTTGTTACTTCAGCACCGTAGTGCCTCGTCATCACACCTCAGCGTTAATAAGAGTCCGGATTTACCTAAACTCTCCGCCTACATGCTTAAACCGGGACAACCGTCGCCCGGCTAACATAGCCTTCTCCGTCCCCCCTTCGCAGTAACACCAAGTACAGGAATATTAAC
>NZ_JBEFLV010000076.1:0-221 GCF_040149365.1 Kluyvera huaxiensis | reverse complement strand
CTGGCAACAAAGGATAAGGGTTGCGCTCGTTGCGGGACTTAACCCAACATTTCACAACACGAGCTGACGACAGCCATGCAGCACCTGTCTCAGAGTTCCCGAAGGCACTAAAGCATCTCTGCTAAATTCTCTGGATGTCAAGAGTAGGTAAGGTTCTTCGCGTTGCATCGAATTAAACCACATGCTCCACCGCTTGTGCGGGCCCCCGTCAATTCATTTGA
>NZ_JBEFLV010000075.1:0-237 GCF_040149365.1 Kluyvera huaxiensis | reverse complement strand
ATGCCGGGCAACCGCCCGCATTATGGGCGTTGGCCTCAACACGATTTTCCGCCATTTAAAAAACTCAGGCCGCAGTCGGTAACCTCGCGCATACAGCCGGGCAGTGACGTCATCGTCTGCGCTGAAATGGACGAACAGTGGGGATACGTCGGGGCTAAATCGCGCCAGCGCTGGCTGTTTTACGCGTATGACAGGCTCCGGAAGACGGTTGTTGCGCACGTATTCGGTGAACGCACT
>NZ_JBEFLV010000074.1:0-245 GCF_040149365.1 Kluyvera huaxiensis | reverse complement strand
CGCCCAGTCAGTTCGCCCCACGGTGTTGGGCGATGTCATGGGGCGACAGCCAGCTCGCGTTGCGGCAAAGTGCCGTAAAGCTGTGCTTCCCGGCATAAAATCCCGAACGCCTGTCAATGCGGGCTGGACGCCCTTATTTCCAGTCTCACAGGGGTAATGTCGCGTCTGGACGCCGCGCCAAAACCCCCAGGGTCAAAAGCGGCACACCGTCACGCGCTACGCGCGACCAACCCCTTTAAGACGCG
>NZ_JBEFLV010000073.1:0-252 GCF_040149365.1 Kluyvera huaxiensis | reverse complement strand
GGTGATGCTGCCAACTTACTGATTTAGTGTATGATGGTGTTTTTGAGGTGCTCCAGTGGCTTCTGTTTCTATCAGCTGTCCCTCCTGTTCAGCTACTGAAGGCGTGGTGCGTAACGGCAAAAGCACTGCCGGACATCAGCGCTATCTCTGCTCTCACTGCCGTAAAACATGGCAACTGCAGTTCACTTACACCGCTTCTCAACCCGGTACGCACCAGAAAATCATTGATATGGCCATGAATGGCGTTGGATG
>NZ_JBEFLV010000072.1:0-271 GCF_040149365.1 Kluyvera huaxiensis | reverse complement strand
CGCGTTGCGAAAATTTGAGAGACTCGAACACACCGCTTATCTGTTCTTATTACGGAGAACAGACACAGTGTGTCGTTTCAATTTTCAGCTTGATCAAGATTTTTAAAGAGCAAAACTTCTTAATGCACTCGTAAGTACATTCAGAAGTTCATCATTCATCAGACAATCTGTGTGGACACTTCAAAGCACGTTTCTTTAAGGTAAGGAGGTGATCCAACCGCAGGTTCCCCTACGGTTACCTTGTTACGACTTCACCCCAGTCATGAATCAC
>NZ_JBEFLV010000071.1:0-275 GCF_040149365.1 Kluyvera huaxiensis | reverse complement strand
TCATATTTATGCTTGCGGGATCTCAATTTCTCCCTATAATGCGGCCCCACTGAGACGGAACAACGGCAAACAAGCCGCCGGGTCAGCGGGGTTCTTCAGAGAACTTCGACGGAGAAAAGCGAAATTAAACGCTTGACTCTAAGGCGGGAAAGCGTAATATGCACATCCCGCGCCGCTAAGAAAGCGAAGCGGCACTGCTCTTTAACAATTTATCAGACAATCTGTGTGGGCACTCGAAGATACGGATTCTTAAACGTCGCAAGACGCTAAATGAA
>NZ_JBEFLV010000070.1:0-287 GCF_040149365.1 Kluyvera huaxiensis | reverse complement strand
AAAGAAGATGGTGGAGCTATGCGGGATCGAACCGCAGACCTCCTGCGTGCAAGGCAGGCGCTCTCCCAGCTGAGCTATAACCCCATCGCAAAAACTAATCTCTGTACCGACAATTCATTCTGAGACAAGGCGTGGAAGGACGAAGCATACTGAAGTATGCGAATCGTTTCACAACGCAGTATCAGGATGAACTTGGTAGGCCTGAGTGGACTTGAACCACCGACCTCACCCTTATCAGGGGTGCGCTCTAACCACCTGAGCTACAAGCCTGCAGAGATTTTTACTGC
>NZ_JBEFLV010000069.1:0-297 GCF_040149365.1 Kluyvera huaxiensis | reverse complement strand
CGGCAACGTATCCGGGGTTCGAATCCCCGCCTCACCGCCATATTTTAAGAAGAGCTCGTACGCAAGTACGGGCTTTTTTTTCGCATATTGCACGCCCCGGCGGGGTGAGAAGCCCGGACCCGGGGTCGACAACTGGCATAGCCAGTTGGACAGACGGCGAACGCAGTGAGCTGGCTACCCGTCAGGGCGAGCAAAGCGAGTCAATCCCCGCCTCACCGCCATATTTTAAGAAGAGCTCGTACGCAAGTACGGGCTTTTTTTTCGCATATTGCACGCCCCGGCGGGGTGAGAAGCCCG
>NZ_JBEFLV010000068.1:0-313 GCF_040149365.1 Kluyvera huaxiensis | reverse complement strand
CTTTGAAGTGCTCACACAGATTGTCTGATGAAAAGTAAATAGCAAGGCGTCTTGCGATTGAGACTTCAGTGTCCCCTTCGTCTAGAGGCCCAGGACACCGCCCTTTCACGGCGGTAACAGGGGTTCGAATCCCCTAGGGGACGCCACTTGCTGGTTTGTGAGTGAAAGTCGCCGACCTCAATATCTCAAAACTGACTCTCTGAGTTACGTTTGAGATATTTGCTCTTTAAAAATCTGGATCAAGCTGAAAATTGAAACGACACACTGTGTCTGTTCTCCGTAATAAGAACAGATAAGCGGTGTGTTCGAGTCT
>NZ_JBEFLV010000067.1:0-326 GCF_040149365.1 Kluyvera huaxiensis | reverse complement strand
GCCTCCATCACGGTGATCAGCATGTCGGCTGAATTCTTCAGCGAGGACGAGGTCGGCACCGTCACCGGCTTTGCCGGGCTGGTCGGCGGCGTGGGAGGATTTATCGGGACGCTGCTGATCGGGGTCGCCGTGGCCAGTATCGGCTACAGCCTGGTCTTCGATGTGCTGGGCTTCCTTGACCTTATCGGGGCCGTCCTGCTCTGGACCCTGCTCAGCATTCCCCGCTCCGAACCCCTCCGTGACACTGTCCTTAACCCGGGTCTCTGACCCCACCAGGAGAAAGCATCATGAAACAGTTCAGTCCGTCCGATATCCAGCGCCTGAGA
>NZ_JBEFLV010000066.1:0-326 GCF_040149365.1 Kluyvera huaxiensis | reverse complement strand
TTTACTCACCTCACGCCACTTTTTAATTTCTGCTGTTCGCATCCATTAAAAAGCCATACAAGCGCAGCCTGTCATATCGATTGTCCCTGAAACACGGGTAATGACGATGGAGAAAAATCCCGCTGTTTTATCAGTGCTAGCTCTGGTGCACTCCACCTCAGCCCTTTATTGGTTCAGTAGCGGCTTATTCCCTGGTGCACTAGTCTGGCTCAGGCAACCTTAATCGACTTATCAAAGCGATAAGCCGGGATAAATTGATGCTGGCAGGCATCAAGATAATCCGACCACCATTGCATCATTTGAGTTCGTTCGTCGAGGTGTTCTGC
>NZ_JBEFLV010000065.1:0-353 GCF_040149365.1 Kluyvera huaxiensis | reverse complement strand
CGCATGGGGAGACCCCACACTACCATCGGCGCTACGGCGTTTCACTTCTGAGTTCGGCATGGGGTCAGGTGGGACCACCGCGCTGTTGCCGCCAGACAAATTCTTTTACTAGCGCCGAACTTTAACCTAAAAACTGGTGCTGATACCCAGAGTCGAACTGGGGACCTCACCCTTACCAAGGGTGCGCTCTACCAACTGAGCCATATCAGCACACTTTATTCTTCGAACCATCCACAACTGTATTGTGAACACGTTCTTAATTTGATGCCTGGCAGTTCCCTACTCTCGCATGGGGAGACCCCACACTACCATCGGCGCTACGGCGTTTCACTTCTGAGTTCGGCATGGGGTCA
>NZ_JBEFLV010000064.1:0-397 GCF_040149365.1 Kluyvera huaxiensis | reverse complement strand
AGCTCCTCTTCTGTGATGAGGCCGTGTTTTTCCGGGGCGCGGTAGGCAATCAGCCAGAGCACGGACCAGACAATCCCGAAGACGCTCGCCACGACGAAGGCGATGCGCCAGTTGTAATGGATGATGGACCAGGCGACTACGGGCGGGGCGAGCATGGCCCCGGCTGAAGTGCCGATGCTGTAGATCCCACAGGCCAGGCCACGCTCCCGGGGCGGGAACCACTGGGCGGAGACTTTCATTCCGGCAGGATTGAAGGTGGATTCGGTGAGGCCAATGCCCATCCGGAGTATCATCATGGGGAGCCAGGAGCTGAAGAAACCGGTCAGCGCGTTAAAGACGGACCAGAGGATGGCCATCATGGCGAAGACCCAGCGTACGCCGAACCGGTCCATGATAT
>NZ_JBEFLV010000063.1:0-466 GCF_040149365.1 Kluyvera huaxiensis | reverse complement strand
CCTGCTTCGGCCAGCCAGCGATTGATGGTCTTGAACAATTGACGGGCCAGTTGATGCTGCTCGAGCAGGTGGCGGAAATTCATGATGGTGGTGCGGTCCGGCAGGGCGCTATCCAGGGATAACCGGGCAAACAGACGCATGGAGGCGATTTCGTACAGAGCATCTTCCATCGCGCCATCGCTCAGGTTGTACCAATGCTGCATGCAGTGAATGCGTAGCATGGTTTCCAGCGGATAAGGTCGCCGGCCATTACCAGCCTTGGGGTAAAACGGCTCGATGACTTCCACCATGTTTTGCCATGGCAGAATCTGCTCCATGCGGGACAAGAAAATCTCTTTTCTGGTCTGACGGCGCTTACTGCTGAATTCACTGTCGGCGAAGGTAAGTTGATGACTCATGATGAACCCTGTTCCATGGCTCCAGATGACAAACATGATCTCATATCAGGGACTTGTTCGCACCTTCC
>NZ_JBEFLV010000062.1:0-490 GCF_040149365.1 Kluyvera huaxiensis | reverse complement strand
ATACCTAACTCGACTATCAGGAGTTATCTGAAGGGAGACTCAGTTCCTGGGATTTTACAGCTTAAAAAATTAGCTTCTGGGATGGGCATCAAAGCGGGATGGCTATTGGGCGACGAGGATGGTCAACCCGCATTGCGATCGGATGCTGATGCGCTTGAAAAAGATCTCGAGTTACTTGAAAGTATGTTCAGATATATGACGCCGGGACAGAGAGCCAGAATCTTAAAGCGTGTGCTTAACAGTATTTCAGGCCAACTGGATAAGGATTTTGGCGGAAGTAGGTAAGGGGAGTAGTACAGTTCTTATCGGGGAAATCATGAACTTAATTATCCGGTTAAGCGACGGACGCTCAGTTAAAGTAAACCCCAAAAAACAGAGAGCTTATTTAAGCTCAATGAGCCTCCTTTGTCATCCGCCCCATGGTATCGCCCAGTCAGTTCGCCCCACGGTGTTGGGCGATGTCATGGGGCGACAGCCAGCTCGCGTTGCG
>NZ_JBEFLV010000061.1:0-508 GCF_040149365.1 Kluyvera huaxiensis | reverse complement strand
GTCGGCGAAGGTAAGTTGATGACTCATGATGAACCCTGTTCCATGGCTCCAGATGACAAACATGATCTCATATCAGGGACTTGTTCGCACCTTCCCTAACGCTCCTTTAATTAGAGCCATTGTTACTTCAAATTTTTTATCACTCGGGGGGGGCTAGATCTGACATATTACACCTTTACGCCAATATCGGATTAAATATTGATTTCTAAGAGGTTGAAATTACTCATTCTCAGCATTGTATATGTTTTGCTTGTTTTAGAATTAATTAAAAATCCTATAAAATAGCGTTGAGAGATATTTGGGATGTTAGAGTTATTGGAAGATATACAAAGTATTGATGTTTTTTTTGCTCAAAATTTAGCTATGATTTTTCAGTTTTTTAAGTTGCTCCTTAAGCATTAAGGTAATGTATCCCCCGGTCAGCATCCAGGCGATACCCAGTTCATAACAGGCCCGGGCGTTCAGATCGTTGAGTTTTCGCCACCAGGCGCCCCGGTACGGTTCCCCC
>NZ_JBEFLV010000060.1:0-516 GCF_040149365.1 Kluyvera huaxiensis | reverse complement strand
TTCTTTAAGGTAAGGAGGTGATCCAACCGCAGGTTCCCCTACGGTTACCTTGTTACGACTTCACCCCAGTCATGAATCACAAAGTGGTAAGCGCCCTCCCGAAGGTTAAGCTACCTACTTCTTTTGCAACCCACTCCCATGGTGTGACGGGCGGTGTGTACAAGGCCCGGGAACGTATTCACCGTAGCATTCTGATCTACGATTACTAGCGATTCCGACTTCATGGAGTCGAGTTGCAGACTCCAATCCGGACTACGACATACTTTATGAGGTCCGCTTGCTCTCGCGAGGTCGCTTCTCTTTGTATATGCCATTGTAGCACGTGTGTAGCCCTACTCGTAAGGGCCATGATGACTTGACGTCATCCCCACCTTCCTCCAGTTTATCACTGGCAGTCTCCTTTGAGTTCCCGGCCGAACCGCTGGCAACAAAGGATAAGGGTTGCGCTCGTTGCGGGACTTAACCCAACATTTCACAACACGAGCTGACGACAGCCATGCAGCACCTGTCTCAGAG
>NZ_JBEFLV010000059.1:0-556 GCF_040149365.1 Kluyvera huaxiensis | reverse complement strand
TGCCGTAAAACATGGCAACTGCAGTTCACTTACACCGCTTCTCAACCCGGTACGCACCAGAAAATCATTGATATGGCCATGAATGGCGTTGGATGCCGGGCAACCGCCCGCATTATGGGCGTTGGCCTCAACACGATTTTCCGCCATTTAAAAAACTCAGGCCGCAGTCGGTAACCTCGCGCATACAACCGGGCAGTGATGTGATTGTCTGCGCTGAAATGGACGAACAGTGGGGCTACGTCGGTGCTAAATCACGTCAGCGCTGGCTGTTTTACGCGTATGACAGGATACGGAGGACGGTTGTGGCGCACGTCTTCGGTGAACGCACTCTGGCCACACTGGAGCGTCTTCTGAGCCTGCTGTCGGCCTTTGAGGTCGTGGTATGGATGACGGATGGCTGGCCGCTGTATGAACCCCGCCTGAAGGGAAAGCTGCACGTTATCAGCAAGCGATATACGCAGCGCATTGAGCGACATAACCTGAATCTGAGACAACATCTGGCAAGGCTGGGACGGAAGTCACTGTCGTTCTCAAAATCGGTGGAGCTGCATGACAA
>NZ_JBEFLV010000058.1:0-593 GCF_040149365.1 Kluyvera huaxiensis | reverse complement strand
GCCCACATTGGTGTCGATGCCAAGAGTGGCCTGACCCACAGCCTAGTCACCACCGCGGCCAACGAGCATGACCTCAATCAGCTGGGTAATCTGCTGCATGGAGAGGAGCAATTTGTCTCAGCCGATGCCGGCTACCAAGGGGCGCCACAGCGCGAGGAGCTGGCCGAGGTGGATGTGGACTGGCTGATCGCCGAGCGCCCCGGCAAGGTAAGAACCTTGAAACAGCATCCACGCAAGAACAAAACGGCCATCAACATCGAATACATGAAAGCCAGCATCCGGGCCAGGGGGGAGCACCCATTTCGCATCATCAAGCGGCAGTTCGGCTTCGTGAAAGCCAGATACAAGGGGTTGCTGAAAAACGATAACCAACTGGCGATGTTATTCACGCTGGCCAACCTGTTTCGGGCGGACCAAATGATACGTCAGTGGGAGAGATCTCACTAAAAACTGGGGATAACGCCTTAAATGGCGAAGAAACGGTCTAAATAGGCTGATTCAAGGCATTTACGGGAGAAAAAATCGGCTCAAACATGAAGAAATGAAATGACTGAGTCAGCCGAGAAGAATTTCCCCGCTTATTCGCACCTTCC
>NZ_JBEFLV010000057.1:0-680 GCF_040149365.1 Kluyvera huaxiensis | reverse complement strand
GTACGGCCGCCTTCACGGATTGCGAAACGCAGACCGTCATCCATCGCGATTGGGTGGATCAGGGTAACAACCATTTTGATGTTGTCGCCCGGCATTACCATCTCTACGCCTTCTGGCAGTTCGATGGTACCAGTCACGTCAGTTGTACGGAAGTAGAACTGTGGACGGTAGCCTTTGAAGAACGGAGTATGACGGCCGCCTTCATCTTTGGACAGGATGTAAACTTCAGATTCGAACTTGGTGTGCGGCTTGATAGAGCCTGGCTTAGCCAGTACCTGACCACGTTCGATTTCTTCACGTTTGATACCACGCAGCAGAACACCAACGTTCTCACCAGCACGGCCTTCGTCCAGCAGTTTGCGGAACATTTCAACGCCAGTACAGGTAGACTTAGCAGTCTCTTTGATACCAACGATTTCAACTTCTTCGCCAACTTTAACGATACCGCGCTCTACACGACCGGTAACTACAGTACCACGGCCGGAGATGGAGAATACGTCTTCGATAGGCAGCAGGAATGGCTTGTCAATCGCACGCTCTGGTTCTGGGATGTAAGAATCCAGGAAGCCAGCCAGTTCGATGATTTTTGCTTCCCACTCAGCTTCGCCTTCCAGCGCTTTCAGCGCGGAACCACGAACGATAGGAGTGTCGTCGCCTGGGAAATCGTACTGAGACAGAAG
>NZ_JBEFLV010000056.1:0-699 GCF_040149365.1 Kluyvera huaxiensis | reverse complement strand
GGCGCTTACCACTTTGTGATTCATGACTGGGGTGAAGTCGTAACAAGGTAACCGTAGGGGAACCTGCGGTTGGATCACCTCCTTACCTTAAAGAAGCGTTCTTTGAAGTGCTCACACAGATTGTCTGATGAAAAATTAGCAGTAAAAATCTCTGCAGGCTTGTAGCTCAGGTGGTTAGAGCGCACCCCTGATAAGGGTGAGGTCGGTGGTTCAAGTCCACTCAGGCCTACCAAATTCTTCCTGAAGAATTGTCGGTACAGAGATTCGTTTTTGCGATGGGGTTATAGCTCAGCTGGGAGAGCGCCTGCCTTGCACGCAGGAGGTCTGCGGTTCGATCCCGCATAGCTCCACCATCTTCTTTACTGCGAAAAATACAAGAAAACTTCAGAGTGTACCTGAAAAGGTTCACTGCGAAGTTTTGCTCTTTAAAAATCTGGATCAAGCTGAAAATTGAAACGACACACTGTGTCTGTTCTCCGTAATAAGAACAGATAAGCGGTGTGTTCGAGTCTCTCAAATTTTCGCAACGCGGGAATGTTTTACGAAACATCTTCGGGTTGTGAGGTTAAGCGACTAAGCGTACACGGTGGATGCCCTGGCAGTCAGAGGCGATGAAGGACGTGCTAATCTGCGATAAGCGTCGGTAAGGTGATATGAACCGTTATAACCGACGATTTCCGAATGGGGAAACCCAGTGTG
>NZ_JBEFLV010000055.1:0-749 GCF_040149365.1 Kluyvera huaxiensis | reverse complement strand
GCCACCAGCGCTTTGGTTTTCTCACCAATCTGGGTAACGTATTTCTGCGAGCTATCCTGCAGGCGGTTCAACCGCTCCTGGGCAACAATCTGATCGCCAAGCCGGGCATTCACCTCCGCCCGCGCCAGCACCTCATCTTTGTTCGCCAGCACCGATTTTTCATCAGCGGTCAGCGCGCGCTTTTTAGCGGCCTCTTCCAGTACAGAAAAGCGGGATTGCTGTTTCCACAGTTCCTGCCGCTGCTGGCTGATGGTATCCGTGATGCTCTTATGCTCTTCCAGCGTGCGTAGCTGCGCTTCCAGCTCCAGCGTCTGCGCACTGGCTGTATCGATACTTTTCACGCCTGCCGGCGTTTTCACCGCTGACGGCTTTTTAGGTTTCTTCAGCGAGTCGTCGTATTCTTTTTTGGCGGCTTCAAGGTTGATGTTGTAGTCCGCCTGGAGGATCCGCCCATCCTTCAGCGCCTTATTCAGTTCGTTCTGGCGAGCGGTGTATTTCTCCAGCGCACTTTGCGTCTTCGCATAGTTTGACTGGGCCTGCGCGGCATACTTCTGGCGATCGGATTCCACCACCGCCTCTCTCGCGGCGTTGTCCTCGGTCGCTTTCGCCACATTGGCCTGCTGCTGGGCCATCTCCAGCGCCAGACGCGCTGACTCGCGATCGTTCCAGTAGCTGGCGCGCGCATCGTCATTCACATAACGGTCGCCTTTGCGGAGATTCCAGACTTCATCCGCACGCTTAAACGCCGC
>NZ_JBEFLV010000054.1:0-909 GCF_040149365.1 Kluyvera huaxiensis | reverse complement strand
GGCTCTGTTGCAAAAATCGTGAAGCTTGAGCATGCTTGGCGGAGATTGGACGGACGGAACGATGACGGATTTCAAGTGGCGCCATTTCCAGGGTGATGTGATCCTGTGGGCGGTGCGCTGGTATTGTCGCTATCCGATCAGCTATCGCGACCTTGAGGAAATGCTGGCGGAACGCGGCATTTCGGTCGACCATACGACGATCTATCGCTGGGTCCAGTGCTACGCCCCGGAGATGGAGAAGCGGCTGCGCTGGTTCTGGCGGCGTGGCTTTGATCCGAGCTGGCGCCTGGATGAAACCTACGTCAAGGTGCGGGGCAAGTGGACCTACCTGTACCGGGCAGTCGACAAGCGGGGCGACACGATCGATTTCTACCTGTCGCCGACCCGCAGCGCCAAGGCAGCGAAGCGGTTCCTGGGCAAGGCCCTGCGAGGCCTGAAGCACTGGGAAAAGCCTGCCACGCTCAATACCGACAAAGCGCCGAGCTATGGTGCAGCGATCACCGAATTGAAGCGCGAAGGAAAGCTGGACCGGGAGACGGCCCACCGGCAGGTGAAGTATCTCAATAACGTGATCGAGGCCGATCACGGAAAGCTCAAGATACTGATCAAGCCGGTGCGCGGTTTCAAATCGATCCCCACGGCCTATGCCACGATCAAGGGATTCGAAGTCATGCGAGCCCTGCGCAAAGGACAGGCTCGCCCCTGGTGCCTGCAGCCCGGCATCAGGGGCGAGGTGCGCCTTGTGGAGAGAGCTTTTGGCATTGGGCCCTCGGCGCTGACGGAGGCCATGGGCATGCTCAACCACCATTTCGCAGCAGCCGCCTGATCGGCGCAGAGCGACAGCCTACCTCTGACTGCCGCCAATCTTTGCAACAGAGCCTCCGTCGCCATGCTCACCTCGCTTTGGTG
>NZ_JBEFLV010000053.1:0-998 GCF_040149365.1 Kluyvera huaxiensis | reverse complement strand
TCACTGTCGTTCTCAAAATCGGTGGAGCTGCATGACAAGGTCATCGGGCATTATCTGAACATAAAACACTATCAGTAAGTTGGAGTCATTACCCAACTTTAAAGTCAACGCCTTCCATCTCTATATCTGCCGTTTTGTATTCATAAAATAAATGAGAAAACCATGCCCGAAATGCTGGCTCTGGTGCAAAATGTAGCGCTTTCATTTCTGAAGTATTCTTATCTGACAAAATGTTTTGTAAAACAACAAATTGCAACCTATGTCTTTCCAGGCTAGAACACTGAGGGCAAAGCGCATGTTGGCGACCACGGAACGTCATAAACGAACCTTTATAATTGCATAGCGGACAGTGATATTGTTTATTTACATCCATAAAATTTCCCTCCTGATTTTTTATAATCAATACTGTTAATATCTTATGTGATCTTCCTGATCGCAAAGCTTTGATTTTCAATAGTCTCTGCGGTTATGAAAATCAGCTCCCAGTCAAAGGTTGCGCAAAATTGATGGACGGCTTCAATAACACCATAGCGATACCATTTTATAAAATTCCCCATGGTATAATCGTGCCCAGAAATAATACCACCGGCTTTTAATTTTGGTAAATAAAGACAAAGTTCACGAATAGTTGTTTCATAAGAATGATCGGTGTCAATATAAATCCAGTCTAATGATTGCTCGGCAAATTCACTGGCCATCTCAATGGAGAGTCCACGTTTTATTTCAAGTTTCCCGGAGTC
The DNA here is from genome assembly GCF_040149365.1 of Kluyvera huaxiensis. Lineage (NCBI taxonomy): Bacteria > Pseudomonadati > Pseudomonadota > Gammaproteobacteria > Enterobacterales > Enterobacteriaceae > Kluyvera > Kluyvera huaxiensis. The sequence goes on along the minus strand of NZ_JBEFLV010000053.1, from coordinate 258 downwards.
AATTTCCTCGCTAAACCTATCGATGACCTGGTTAAAAAGGCCATCATGGTAACGTTCGGAGTGCCAGGCATCAACCAAATAGAGTTTGGCTGGGGTGCAGATATCCAGTATTTGTTCGCTGAAATCACCTTTATCAACCCCTATTTCTGCAACAACTGCATCTTTAGGGAAGGTGCGAATAAGCAGGTCATTTCTTCCCAAGCTGACTCGCTGATTAAAATTTCGCGGATCTGGGCCGATTTTTTTCCCGCAAACACA
>NZ_JBEFLV010000052.1:0-1157 GCF_040149365.1 Kluyvera huaxiensis | reverse complement strand
GCACTGCTCTTTAACAATTTATCAGACAATCTGTGTGGGCACTCGAAGATACGGATTCTTAAACGTCGCAAGACGCTAAATGAATACCAAGTCTCAACGAGTGAACATACGTAATTCATTACGAAGTTTAATTCATTGAGCATCAAACACTTTTAAATTGAAGAGTTTGATCATGGCTCAGATTGAACGCTGGCGGCAGGCCTAACACATGCAAGTCGAACGGTAGCACAGAGAGCTTGCTCTTGGGTGACGAGTGGCGGACGGGTGAGTAATGTCTGGGAAACTGCCCGATGGAGGGGGATAACTACTGGAAACGGTAGCTAATACCGCATAACGTCGCAAGACCAAAGTGGGGGACCTTCGGGCCTCACACCATCGGATGTGCCCAGATGGGATTAGCTAGTAGGTGGGGTAACGGCTCACCTAGGCGACGATCCCTAGCTGGTCTGAGAGGATGACCAGCCACACTGGAACTGAGACACGGTCCAGACTCCTACGGGAGGCAGCAGTGGGGAATATTGCACAATGGGCGCAAGCCTGATGCAGCCATGCCGCGTGTATGAAGAAGGCCTTCGGGTTGTAAAGTACTTTCAGCGAGGAGGAAGGCGTTGTAGTTAATAGCTGCAGCGATTGACGTTACTCGCAGAAGAAGCACCGGCTAACTCCGTGCCAGCAGCCGCGGTAATACGGAGGGTGCAAGCGTTAATCGGAATTACTGGGCGTAAAGCGCACGCAGGCGGTCTGTCAAGTCGGATGTGAAATCCCCGGGCTCAACCTGGGAACTGCATTCGAAACTGGCAGGCTAGAGTCTTGTAGAGGGGGGTAGAATTCCAGGTGTAGCGGTGAAATGCGTAGAGATCTGGAGGAATACCGGTGGCGAAGGCGGCCCCCTGGACAAAGACTGACGCTCAGGTGCGAAAGCGTGGGGAGCAAACAGGATTAGATACCCTGGTAGTCCACGCCGTAAACGATGTCGACTTGGAGGTTGTGCCCTTGAGGCGTGGCTTCCGGAGCTAACGCGTTAAGTCGACCGCCTGGGGAGTACGGCCGCAAGGTTAAAACTCAAATGAATTGACGGGGGCCCGCACAAGCGGTGGAGCATGTGGTTTAATTCGATGCAACGCGAAGAACCTTACCTACTCTTGACATCCAGAGAA
>NZ_JBEFLV010000051.1:0-1196 GCF_040149365.1 Kluyvera huaxiensis | reverse complement strand
GGAAGGTGCGAACAAGTTCCTGATATGAGATCATCATATTCATCCGGAGCGCATCCCAGAGGGACATCATGAGCCATCAACTCACCTTCGCCGATAGTGAATTCAGCACTAAGCGCCGTCAGACCCGAAAAGAGATTTTCCTCTCCCGCATGGAGCAGATTCTGCCATGGCAGAATATGACCGCTGTCATCGAGCCGTTTTATCCCAAGGCGGGCAATGGCCGACGGCCCTATCCGCTGGAGACCATGCTGCGTATTCACTGCATGCAGCATTGGTACAACCTGAGCGACGGTGCCATGGAAGATGCCCTGTACGAAATCGCCTCCATGCGCCTGTTTGCCCGATTATCCCTGGATAGCGCCCTGCCGGATCGCACCACCATCATGAATTTCCGCCACCTGCTCGAGCAGCATCAACTGGCCCGTCAATTGTTCAAGACCATCAATCGCTGGCTGGCCGAAGCAGGCGTCATGATGACCCAAGGCACTTTGGTGGATGCCACCATCATTGAGGCACCCAGCTCTACCAAGAACAAAGAGCAGCAACGCGATCCGGAGATGCATCAGACCAAGAAAGGCAATCAGTGGCACTTTGGCATGAAGGCCCACATTGGTGTCGATGCCAAGAGTGGCCTGACCCACAGCCTAGTCACCACCGCGGCCAACGAGCATGACCTCAATCAGCTGGGTAATCTGCTTCATGGAGAGGAGCAATTTGTCTCAGCCGATGCCGGCTACCAAGGAGCGCCACAGCGCGAGGAGCTGGCCGAGGTGGATGTGGACTGGCTGATCGCCGAGCGTCCCGGCAGGGTAAAAACCTTGAAGCAGCATCCGCGCAAGAACAAAACGGCCATCAACATCGAATACATGAAAGCCAGCATCCGTGCCAGGGTGGAGCACCCGTTTCGCATCATCAAGCGGCAGTTCGGCTTCGTGAAAGCCAGATACAAGGGGCTGCTGAAAAACGATAACCAACTGGCGATGTTATTCACCCTGGCCAACCTGTTTCGGGTGGACCAAATGATACGTCAGTGGGAGAGATCTCAGTAAAAACCGGAAATAACGCCAGAAATGGTGGAAAAAATAGCCTAAATAGGCTGATTCGATGTGTTTGCGGGAAAAAAATCGGCCCAGATCCGCGAAATTTTAATCAGCGAGTCAGCTTGGGAAGAAATGACCTGCTTATTCGCACCTTCC
>NZ_JBEFLV010000050.1:0-1198 GCF_040149365.1 Kluyvera huaxiensis | reverse complement strand
TTCACCAAAACATCTTTGGCGTTGTAAGGTTAAGCCTCACGGTTCATTAGTACTGGTTAGCTCAATGTATCGCTACACTTACACACCCAGCCTATCAACGTCGTAGTCTTCAACGTTCCTTCAGGACTCTCAAGGAGTCAGGGAGAACTCATCTCGGGGCAAGTTTCGTGCTTAGATGCTTTCAGCACTTATCTTTTCCGCATTTAGCTACCGGGCAATGCCATTGGCATGACAACCCGAACACCAGTGATGCGTCCACTCCGGTCCTCTCGTACTAGGAGCAGCCCCCCTCAATTCTCCAGCGCCCACGGCAGATAGGGACCGAACTGTCTCACGACGTTCTAAACCCAGCTCGCGTACCACTTTAAATGGCGAACAGCCATACCCTTGGGACCTACTTCAGCCCCAGGATGTGATGAGCCGACATCGAGGTGCCAAACACCGCCGTCGATATGAACTCTTGGGCGGTATCAGCCTGTTATCCCCGGAGTACCTTTTATCCGTTGAGCGATGGCCCTTCCATTCAGAACCACCGGATCACTATGACCTGCTTTCGCACCTGCTCGAGCCGTCACTCTCGCAGTCAAGCTAGCTTATGCCATTGCACTAACCTCCTGATGTCCGACCAGGATTAGCTAACCTTCGTGCTCCTCCGTTACTCTTTAGGAGGAGACCGCCCCAGTCAAACTACCCACCAGACACTGTCCGCAACCCGGATTACGGGTCTACGTTAGAACACCAGCCATTAAAGGGTGGTATTTCAAGGTTGGCTCCACGCAGACTGGCGTCCACGCTTCAAAGCCTCCCACCTATCCTACACATCAAGGACCAGTGTTCAGTGTCAAGCTATAGTAAAGGTTCACGGGGTCTTTCCGTCTTGCCGCGGGTACACTGCATCTTCACAGCGAGTTCAATTTCACTGAGTCTCGGGTGGAGACAGCCTGGCCATCATTACGCCATTCGTGCAGGTCGGAACTTACCCGACAAGGAATTTCGCTACCTTAGGACCGTTATAGTTACGGCCGCCGTTTACCGGGGCTTCGATCAAGAGCTTCGCGTTGCCGCTAACCCCATCAATTAACCTTCCGGCACCGGGCAGGCGTCACACCGTATACGTCCACTTTCGTGTTTGCACAGTGCTGTGTTTTTAATAAACAGTTGCAGCCAGCTGGTATCTTCGACTGATTTCAGCTCCATG
>NZ_JBEFLV010000049.1:0-1400 GCF_040149365.1 Kluyvera huaxiensis | reverse complement strand
CGATCAGTTAAGGATCGGTTGACCGATCCTTAATCTGCGGCACTATAACGGCTTCCATAACAGGGAGCCGTTTTCTTATGCCACTTCTCAACGACCTGCTCGATTTCTGCGACCATCCATTAATGCCACCTCCTTCGGCGCAACTTTTTGCCGAACATCTCCCCGCAGAGTGGATACAGCACTGCCTGACCCTCTCTGACCATGCCACTGTCCGGCGACGACGTCTGCCCGGAGATATGGTTGTCTGGATGGTCATCTGTATGGCTTTTTTCCGCAAAGAGCCGGTGACCGATGTTGTTCGCCGTCTGAGCCTCAGCGCTGACGGTGAGGCCGGTGAAAAACTCCTTGCCCGTAGTGCCATCACCCAGGCCCGGCAACGTGTGGGCGCTGCTCCTCTGGAATGGCTTTTTCATCAGACGGCGCAGACCTGGGGTGCAGAACATTACCCTAAAGATGACTGGCATGGTTTACAGCTCTTTGCTGTGGATGGAGCGCAGTTCAGAACACAGGATGAGCCGGAACTTCGGGAATATTATGGCTCAGCCAACACCGCCACAGAGCGCCAGAGTGCTTATCCGGTGATGCGACTGGTAGCACTGATGAACCTCGGCAGCCACATCTTGCTGGATGCCGCGACAGCCCCTTACAGGCGCAGTGAGATCCTGATGGCACAGTCCATGATAACTGCGCTACCGGACAACTCCATCACCCTGTTTGATAAGCTTTTTTACAGCGCAGAGCTGTTGCTGACACTGAATAAACAGGGACATAACCGTCACTGGCTGCTGCCTGCCCGTAAAAACGTAGTGGCAGAAACAGAGGAAAGTTACGGTGCCGGTGACAGGCTGGTGAAGCTGAAGGTCTCCCCGCAGGCACGCAAAAAGAACCCGTCATTGCCGGAGTACTGGTATGCACGGGCAGTGACATATGAGCTGAATGGTACAGAGAAAACGGTCCTGACATCCCTCCCGGCAGACCGGTACAAAGCAAAGGATGTGGCAGAGCTTTATCACTCGCGATGGGAGATAGAAGTGGGGTTCAGGAACATCAAAAGCAGCCTGCTGGATAATGCCCTGGTACTGAGGAGTCGTAAGGTTGAGCTTCTGGAGCAGGAGGTCTGGGGCATGCTGCTGGCCTATAACCTGATAAGGCGGGAAGCCACGCGGGCGGCAGAAAAACACAAAAGAGCGCCAGCGGAAATCAGCTTTAAATTTGCTTTTCAGTTCATCGCAACAGAGCTGATAGTGCTGGGCAATACCTCATCGCCGGGGACAATCCCGAAAAGGCTGGAGCATCTTCGGGGTAGTCTGGAGGTGCTATTTATAACAAAACGCCCCCGACCATCAAGGCCGAGGGCGGTTAAAATATCAAAAACCCGCTATCCGGTTAACCGTCATGCT
>NZ_JBEFLV010000048.1:0-1690 GCF_040149365.1 Kluyvera huaxiensis | reverse complement strand
CACACCGTATACGTCCACTTTCGTGTTTGCACAGTGCTGTGTTTTTAATAAACAGTTGCAGCCAGCTGGTATCTTCGACTGATTTCAGCTCCATGAGTAAATCACTTCACCTACATATCAGCGTGCCTTCTCCCGAAGTTACGGCACCATTTTGCCTAGTTCCTTCACCCGAGTTCTCTCAAGCGCCTTGGTATTCTCTACCTGACCACCTGTGTCGGTTTGGGGTACGATTTGATGTTACCTGATGCTTAGAGGCTTTTCCTGGAAGCAGGGCATTTGTTACTTCAGCACCGTAGTGCCTCGTCATCACACCTCAGCGTTAAAAGAAGTCCGGATTTACCTAAACTTTCCGCCTACATGCTTAAACCGGGACAACCGTCGCCCGGCTAACATAGCCTTCTCCGTCCCCCCTTCGCAGTAACACCAAGTACAGGAATATTAACCTGTTTCCCATCGACTACGCCTTTCGGCCTCGCCTTAGGGGTCGACTCACCCTGCCCCGATTAACGTTGGACAGGAACCCTTGGTCTTCCGGCGTGCGGGTTTTTCACCCGCATTATCGTTACTTATGTCAGCATTCGCACTTCTGATACCTCCAGCAACCCTCACAGGCCACCTTCAACGGCTTACAGAACGCTCCCCTACCCAACAACACATAGTGTCGCTGCCGCAGCTTCGGTGCACAGTTTAGCCCCGTTACATCTTCCGCGCAGGCCGACTCGACCAGTGAGCTATTACGCTTTCTTTAAATGATGGCTGCTTCTAAGCCAACATCCTGGCTGTCTGAGCCTTCCCACATCGTTTCCCACTTAACTGTGACTTTGGGACCTTAGCTGGCGGTCTGGGTTGTTTCCCTCTTCACGACGGACGTTAGCACCCGCCGTGTGTCTCCCGTGATAACATTCTTCGGTATTCGTAGTTTGCATCGGGTTGGTAAGTCGGGATGACCCCCTAGCCGAAACAGTGCTCTACCCCCGAAGATGAATTCACGAGGCGCTACCTAAATAGCTTTCGGGGAGAACCAGCTATCTCCCGGTTTGATTGGCCTTTCACCCCCAGCCACAAGTCATCCGCTAATTTTTCAACATTAGTCGGTTCGGTCCTCCAGTTAGTGTTACCCAACCTTCAACCTGCCCATGGCTAGATCACCGGGTTTCGGGTCTATACCCTGCAACTTAACGCCCAGTTAAGACTCGGTTTCCCTTCGGCTCCCCTATTCGGTTAACCTTGCTACAGAATATAAGTCGCTGACCCATTATACAAAAGGTACGCAGTCACCCTGATAAATCAAGGCTCCCACTGCTTGTACGTACACGGTTTCAGGTTCTTTTTCACTCCCCTCGCCGGGGTTCTTTTCGCCTTTCCCTCACGGTACTGGTTCACTATCGGTCAGTCAGGAGTATTTAGCCTTGGAGGATGGTCCCCCCATATTCAGACAGGATACCACGTGTCCCGCCCTACTCTTCGAGTTCACAACACATGCATTTTTGTGTACGGGGCTATCACCCTGTATCGCCGGACTTTCCAGACCGTTCCACTAACACACATGCTGATTCAGACTCTGGGCTGCTCCCCGTTCGCTCGCCGCTACTAGGGGAATCTCGGTTGATTTCTTTTCCTCGGGGTACTTAGATGTTTCAGTTCCCCCGGTTCGCTTCGTTAAGCTATGTATTCACTTAACGATAGTGTG
>NZ_JBEFLV010000047.1:0-4360 GCF_040149365.1 Kluyvera huaxiensis | reverse complement strand
TCTGGTGCGTTATCGATCTGGTCGAAAGCACGAGCAGCACCGCCGTAGGTTTTAGCCAGTACGGTAGTGATTGCAGCAGTCAGGGTAGTTTTACCATGGTCAACGTGGCCGATAGTACCGACGTTGACGTGCGGTTTGGTACGTTCAAATTTTTCTTTAGACATCGATAGTCCCTCTAATACACGGATAAATCGGTGATATCACCACATCAACCAGACGATAAGCCTGAACTGTTGAATGCATAATTTAAACAGAGAGAAACGGGAAGGAGAAGTGAAGTGGTGCTGATACCCAGAGTCGAACTGGGGACCTCACCCTTACCAAGGGTGCGCTCTACCAACTGAGCCATATCAGCACGTCTGGAGCGGGCAGCGGGAATCGAACCCGCATCATCAGCTTGGAAGGCTGAGGTAATAGCCATTATACGATGCCCGCATCCTGAAACTCGGCTACCCAGTTCTTTCTGTGCAAAAAAAAGAGATTTCTCTCTTTTCTTTGTTTGAGCTAGTTATTTTACCAACCAACTCTGGCTTCGCAATGCTTAGCCTGAAAGTGGTGGTGGGGGAAGGATTCGAACCTTCGAAGTCTGTGACGGCAGATTTACAGTCTGCTCCCTTTGGCCGCTCGGGAACCCCACCTGATGGTGCCGACTACCGGAATCGAACTGGTGACCTACTGATTACAAGTCAGTTGCTCTACCTACTGAGCTAAGTCGGCATCAAGTAGCGCGCATTCTATGGAGACACGCGGCGACATGCAACTAAAAATTTGCATAAAATGTTCTATCGCTCATGTTTTGTGCGTTTGCGCGTAAAAACCAAGCAACATGCCAGTTTTATGACCAAAAATAGTGCTGTAAGCCCAGCAATAGACTTCTTTTAGCCTGCTGGTTACGGCATAAGTTTGCCACCTGATGGTCGATTAACTGACTTTCTCTTTCTATATAGCTATCGCAATCAGATGCCAGTCCCCCGAGTCAGCAATAAAGAGCGGGGTTTTCTCACGAAAGCGCCATTCATTTGGATTTTTTCTTCTTTTTCTCTTCCATCTGGTGTTAACCTCCTGCCCATTGTCCTGATTAACTTAATGTGAAGCGTCGCGTGAAATCAGCGCGGTAGCCAGAACATGCTTATGAATAAACAAGAGCAAACGTTAATGACACCTTATCTACAGTTCAATCGTAGCCAGTGGGCGGCGCTGCGTGATTCAGTGCCAATGACCCTGACTGAAGGGGAAATTACACGCCTGAAAGGTATCAACGAAGATCTGTCGCTTGAAGAAGTGGCGGAGATCTATTTGCCTTTATCACGTTTACTGAACTTTTATATTAGTTCTAACCTACGCCGCCAGGCGGTACTTGAGCAGTTCCTGGGGACGAATGGCCAGCGTATCCCTTACATCATCAGTATTGCTGGCAGCGTCGCTGTTGGGAAAAGCACTACTGCACGTGTACTGCAAGCATTACTCAGCCGCTGGCCCGAGCATCGCCGCGTTGAGCTCATCACCACCGATGGTTTCCTGCATCCTAATGAGGTGCTGAAAGAACGTGGGCTGATGAAGAAGAAAGGGTTCCCACAATCCTATGATATGCGCAGGCTAGTGCAATTCGTTTCCGATCTGAAGTCAGGGGTTCCGGACGTCACTGCCCCCGTATATTCCCATCTGATTTATGATGTGATTCCTGATGGCGATAAGACAGTTACCCACCCGGATATATTAATTCTTGAAGGGTTAAATGTTCTGCAAAGCGGGATGGATTATCCTCACGATCCACATCATGTATTTGTTTCCGATTTTGTCGACTTTTCTATTTACGTTGATGCACCAGAGAAGCTATTACAATCCTGGTATATAAATCGATTTCTTAAATTCCGTGAAGGGGCCTTTACTGACCCGGATTCCTATTTCCATAACTATGCGCAGCTTTCTAAAGAGGAAGCGATTAACGTTGCGACATCACTATGGAATGAGATTAACCTCAAGAATTTAAACGAGAATATCCTACCAACCCGTGAGCGTGCGAGTTTAATTCTGACTAAAAGCGCTAATCATTCTGTAGAACAGGTACGCCTGAGAAAATAATGATTAAAAAAGACAAGGGAGCCAAGGCTCCCTTTTCTTTATTCCGCGCTACGCAGTGAGATCTCCCCACCAATCCAGGGTTTAATTATCCCATCCTGTTCAAGCAATAATGCACCCTGTGTATCAATACCTCGGGAAATACCAAAGACTTCTTTATCACCAATAATCAATTTGACCTGTCGGTTAATAAAGTTATCTAATTTATCCCAACGAGCAAGGTATGGAGCTAGCCCTTCTTGTTCAAATAGTTGTAATGCATCGTGTAATTCATTAATCAGGCGTGCCGCCAGGATATTGCGGTCAATCACAATTCCAGCTTCCTGCAAGTTGATCCATCCCTGATTAATCACATCATTTTCTACCCGGCGCATCACCAGGTTAATGCCTGCACCAATCACGATTTGTGCTGCATCCCCGGTTTTCCCTGTCAATTCGACCAGGATACCGGCCAGTTTTCGATCGTTCAGGTAGAGATCGTTTGGCCACTTTACACGTACCTTATCAGCACCCAGGCTTTGTAAAACCTCAGCCATCACGATCCCGATAACCAGACTCAGACCGATAGCGGCCGCAGGCCCCTGCTCGAGACGCCAGAACATAGAAAGATACAGGTTGGCACCAAACGGAGAAAACCATTTACGCCCGCGTCGACCGCGCCCTGCCTGCTGGTATTCTGCTACACAGGCATCGCCAGACTGCAGCTCACTAATTCGGTCCAGTAGATACTGGTTGGTCGAATCGATAACAGGCAGGACAGCAACATTGCCGTAATTAACCGCGCGACGAATACGCTCCACATCCAGTAATTGAATTGGTTCTGGCAGGCTGTAACCTTTACCGGGAACGGTAAAAACATCTACTCCCCAGTCTCTTAAGGTCTGCATGTGTTTGTTAATGGCTGCCCGGCTCATACCTAACCGCTCACCCAGCTGTTCACCAGAATGAAAATCACCATCAGCAAGCAGGGAAATGAGGGTCAATGGCACCGTAATGTCTTTCATCTTATTACCTCAACCGCGCTAACTTCGCCTTTATTGCTAATAAAACGCACTTCCGGCTCCAGCCAAACGTTAAATTTGTCTCCAACCTGCTGGCGAACATAATGGGCCAATTGAACTACGTCACAGCTCTGTGCATTATCGACGTTGACTAGCACCAGGGCTTGCTGCTGATGGACCGCCGCGCCGCCTTCGGTGTGGCCTTTTAACTGGCATTGATCGATAAGCCAGCCGGCTGCCAGCTTTATACTGCCATCAGCCTGCGGATAATGCGGCGCTTTCGGGAAATTCTCCAGCAGCGTCGCGGCATATTCGGCGCTGACGACCGGGTTTTTAAAGAAGCTACCGGCGTTACCATTCACTTTAGGATCAGGCAATTTGGTCATTCGCATATGACATACGGAGTCGAATACGTCCCGTGGCGTAACCGTTTGTGGGTCCAGACGGGTAAGATCGCCGTAGGTAAGAACCGGCCGCCATTTTTTTGCAAGGCGGAAGCCAACGGCAACAATGGCGAAACGGTTCTGATAGGCATGCTTGAAGATGCTATCACGATAACCAAACTGACATTGTGCAGCGGATAGGCGCTGCCACTCACCGGTAGCCAGTTCAATACAGTCAACATACTCGCAGACATGTTGCAGTTCGACGCCATAGGCACCGATATTCTGGATAGGGGAAGATCCGGCGCAGCCAGGGATCAATGCCAGATTTTCCAGACCTGGCATATTATTTTCTAATGCAAACCGCACTAGCTCATGCCAGTTTTCTCCGGCGCCAACGTGCAGATGCCATGCATCAGCCGTTTCACTCACCCCGATACCTTTAATTCGGTTAAGAATTACGGTACCGGAATAGTCTTCCAGAAAAAGTACGTTACTTCCTTCACCCAAAATCAAAACTGGCAAGCCTTCCAGGGTAGATTGCTGCCAGGCGCTCAGTAATTGTTGTTCATTTTCAGCGCTTACGATGTGTTTAGCATTATGGTCAATGCCGAAGGTATTCCAGGGTTTCAAGGAGTGGGTCATGATTGCTTTCCTGATGCGATATCCACGGTAGTTTACCGTATCTGTAGCGGGAAGGCTTGCGGTTATATAGGAGAGGAAGGGCCCGTAGCTGGCTGGTAACAGCCGTTTTTCACACTGCACAAACGCAAAAAAGCCCAGTCTTCCGACTGGGCTCTTCGCTTTTATTTGATGCCTGGCAGTTCCCTACTCTCGCATGGGGAGACCCCACACTACCATCGGCGCTACGGCGTTTCACTTCTGAGTTCGGCATGG
>NZ_JBEFLV010000046.1:0-5979 GCF_040149365.1 Kluyvera huaxiensis | reverse complement strand
GAGCAGGAAGGACATCTGATGGAAATGGAAGCCACGCAAGCACCTTAAAATCACCATCATACACTAAATCAGTAAGTTGGCAGCATTACCCAAAAGTGCACAGATCTGTTTAATGCTAAGGCTGGTATATCAAATTTCTTGATGGTCTCTCATAGCTTGCATTCTCTTAAACAATATTGTGAATGTGCAATATATGTTGGTAGAAATAATGGAGTTGAATTTTTTAATGATGTAGATGAGGCAATTGTAAAGTATAAAAAGGACGAAGGGTTATAATTTAAAGGGATTAAGGTACATCGGATATGAATAAAACCAACTTTAGATATCGCCCCAGCGTATTCAAGAAAATAAAAAAATTTATTAATCATCCCGGTGTTTTTTTTCGAGACTATTTAAATAATAAATATCCAGATATTTATAATGAAATAAAATGTCCTGAAGATGAGGAGGTTATTCTTTTAAAGCATGATTTGGCACTAGAGTCACAAATAAAAATGGATGAAGATGTTGATATAGTCTTTACTTGGGTAAATGACAAAGATCCAGAATGGCAAAAAAAATATCAAAGATATAAGGATGAAAACTTAGATAATCAGGGGCAATATGCTTCTGATATGGCAAGATTTAGTAACCATAATGAGCTTTATTATTCTGTCAGAAGTGTCATGATAAATATGCCATGGGTTAGGAATATCTATATTATAACTGATAATCAAATACCTAAGTGGATAAAACATTATAATAATGTTCAAGTAGTAGATCATAAAGATATTATTCCAGAGGAATATTTACCTACCTTTAACTCTCACGTCATAGAAGCTTTTTTATTCAATATAAAAGGGTTGTCGGAGAGGTTTATTTATTTCAATGATGATGTTTTTGTTGCCAGACCACTCCCAGTTGGTCATTTTTTTAAAGGAGAAAAAATAACTTCATTATTTATGTCGAAGAAAAATCTACGAGAAATGTCGAAAGGTAATATTACGCCGACATTAAGTGCCTCTCTTAGAATTAGTGATTTTTTTTCACGTGACTACAATGTAACTATCAATTACCCTTTAGTTCATACATATGTACCATTGCGAAAATCCATGTTTGAGTATGTATGGTTGGAGTATGAAGATGAAATCTTAATGTTTTTACCTAATAAGTTCAGAACGAATTCAGATCTTAACCTAGCAACGTTCATGGTTCCTTGGTACACCTTTATCAAAGGTGAGGCAATTCCGGCGAGGGATATTTGCTATTACTTCAATATACGCTCACCAGTAGCTAGAAAACATTATCGTCGCTTAAAGCGAGTCAAAGCAACGGGAGGTTGCCCACATTCGTTTTGCGCAAATGATTTTACAGCTACAAAGAAGACAGTTGCAAACTATAAAAATGAATTAATAAATATGCTCCAATGGTATTTTGGATGATATCTGATTATTAATCCATAGTACTAAAATATATTGTTCTATCGGTACACTAAATACTAGGGAAGTGGAAATGTTAAATGCTAAGTTTCGTAAGTTAATCAAGGACCCTAATTTATTCTTTAGCGATATGGTTAAGAATAAAAAAAGGAAGATTAATAGTGTACAAATTAAGAAAGAAGAAGGGCATTATCAATATACTGTGGTCTCGGCAGTATATAATGTTGGTAAATATCTTGATGATTTCTTTAAAAGCATTATTAATCAAAAGCTAGATTTTAAAAAGCATATTTTTCTTATAATGGTTGATGATGGTTCTCATGATGACTCTGCGGAAATAATTAACCGTTGGAAGAGTAAATATCCAAACAATGTAAAATATATCAGACAGGATAACGCCGGTCAATCTTCTGCTCGAAATACTGGTCTCGAATATGTGACTACTGAATGGGTTACATTTATTGATCCTGATGATTTCCTAAATATTGATTACTTTAGTAGCATTGATAAAAATTTATTTTTAAATAGAGATAAAAAAATAAACCTTATCTCATGTAATATAGTAATGTATCTTGAGTCAAAAAAAATATATCGAGATAATCATCCTTTGAACTATAAATTTAGTAAAGGAAATAATCTTGTTGATATAAATAAAGCAGACAGTGAAATTCAATTGTCTGCAAGTTCAGCTTTCTTCAAATACAGTGTTATAAAAGAAGAAGAAATATCATTTGATGGTCGTGTAAAACCAAATTTTGAAGATGCTCATTTTATATCTAAATACTTATTAAATATAGAAGATGGTTTTATTCTGTTTATGAAGGATGCAGAGTATCTTTATAGGAAAAGAGAGGATGGAACATCAACATTAGATACTTCCTGGACAAAATCGGAACGTTTTTTGAGTGTGCCAGTATTCGGATATCTTGATACATTAAAGATGTATCAAGATTCTTATGGACATGTTCCTACTAACATACAAAAAACAATTATATATGAAGCATTATGGTATTTGAAACATTTAGATAATAGACCAGAACGAACATATTTTCTTGATGACACAGAGAAAGAATTTTTTATCAATAAGATGAAAGAAATATTTTCTTATATTGATGATGACATGATTATGAATTTTAATTTGGCGGGGGTCTGGTTCTACCATAAATTAGCAATGATGTCTTGCTTTAAGAATACGCTACCAAAGTTCCAGATAGCTTATGTGGACCGATATGATGCAGCAAAAGAGTTAATAAGAGTTAGATATTTTAGTAATAATGGCTATTTTGATCAATTTATCATCGATGGTCTTGATACAATTCCTGTTTATGAAAAAACGACACCACATGACTTTGTTGGTGAGCAATTAGTTCTGGAACGTTGGGCATGGATTTCTGTTCATAAAGCAGTTAAAATTGAGATTAAAATAAATAATGTTGATACATCCATCTCATGCTGTGGTAAACAATACAAGGGTACTATACTTGTAGCTAATCTTATAGATAGCTTAAAGAAACAGATTCCTAAGTTTCCGGGGAAAAGAAAATATGATAATTCATGGGTGCTAATGGATCGTGACATGCAGGCAGATGATAATGCCGAGCATCTCTATCGTTTTATTAGAGAGAATCATCCAGAACAAAAAGTATTCTTTGCATTGAGGAAAGAATCTCATGACTGGGATAGATTGAAATCTGATGACTTTAATTTACTTGACTTTGATTCATCAGAACATCGTTTAGCACTCGGAAGTTGTAAGAAAGTAATCAGTTCCCATGCAAACTATTATGTAACCAATCTTCTTGGGCCTAAAATGCTTTTAGGCCGTCATTTTGTGTTCTTGCAGCATGGTGTGACAAAAGATGACATATCTAGTTGGTTAAATACGAAGGATAGTATTGATTGTTTTATTACCGCATCGCCATATGAATATCTATCTATTTGCTCTGATAGCTCAAAATACAATTATTCAAGTAAGGAAACATTTCTTACCGGATTCCCTAGACATGATAATTTGATTAGGAATGTAGATGCGAAAGAAAAGTTAATAATAATTATGCCTACATGGAGAAGTAGCATTGTTGGGCCAGTGTTAGGAGATGGAGACTGTCGTGGTATAAATTCAGAGTTTATGTCATCTACATTCGCAAAACACTGGAAAGATCTGTTGCACTCAGAAGACTTCAAAGCATTATTGGAACGGTCTGGTTATAAGGCAGCATTTTTCCCGCATGTAAATATTCGACCATATCTGGATCTTTTCGAAATACCAGAGCATATAGAAATCATTACACATAATGATGGCTCTATACAGGATTTATTTATTCGCTCCGCAATGATGATCACTGATTACTCATCTGTTGCTTTTGAAATGGCAATCCAGAATAAACAAACGATTTATTATCAGTTTGATGAGGAAGAGTTTTTCTCAGACCATAATTATATCAAAGGATATTTTGATTATCGTCGAAATGGTTTTGGACCGGTAGTAACTACGCAAGTAGATCTGATTAGTGCATTGGATTCAGCATTATCCAATGAGTGTCTTCCGGATAAAGATATTTTTGCACGAATTGATGATATGTTCCCAATCCGAGATGATCAGAACTGTGCAAGAACGTATGAGGCTATTAGATCATTAGATGATTTTGAATCATCCCAATGTGTCGAACTTGATAAATTGAAAAAACATGCACTACAGGCATCATCTTTTTCTAGCTGGAAAGTCGCAGAACTAAGGTGGCGAGAATATATCAATAACTTTTGGAGTATTCTTTCTGCTGAACAACGTTGTGATACGATTGATTCCTATTTTCAGGCTTTATCTGAGCAAGACAAATATAGAGATATTGAACGAGAAATAGATAGATATCTGGCTGATGAAGAAACTGCTATCCTTCTTCTTCAAAAATATGCATATTTGGCCACAAAGATTGAAAACTGGATCTCGGCAGAAGTGCTGTGGGGAAAATATCTAGATTTGACTTTAGATGTTCATTCTGATGCTGTTTTTAATTATCTAAATGCTATCCGTAAACAAGGCCGCTTAGAAGAAGTTGAGCAAATGGTCTGTGGGCTATCTATTAGTAATAATAGCGAATTACAGATGTGTATTAAAGAGATTAAAGCATTGTTATTTATGTCTCAGCATCGATGGGATGATGCTATTTTGGAGTGGAAATATATAAATAAAGATAATTCTGACAATCTTAAATATTGCGAATGTCTTGCATACGATTTTCGGTATGAAGAGCTTGATAATTTTCTTTCAAATGATTCAGAATTATTTCCTTTACTTTCTGTATATAAACTTTATGCCCAACAGAATTGGGGTGAGGTCATTAAAGAATTAAAATCAGGGGACTTTGATCTACAAACTGATTTCAATCTATCAGCAAGACTTTTACTGATGAAGTCTCGTGCGTATCAGCAGCTTAGTGATTTTGACCATGCGCATAAATGCCTTGTTCGCTATGAATCAAAAGTGAAAAATGATCCACAATGCCGATATGAGATTGCTCGACTTGCGTATAGTAAGAATCAATATCCGAAGGTGATATCACAGATTAGTAAAGCTTGTCCGTATTTTACGATGCTTCCGAACACATTTAAAATAATGTATTTGAAATCATTATCTGCCTCTCGTCAATTTGATAAAATGTTTGAGATTTTCGATTTATTACCAGAGGGGTATTCTATTGATGATGAAATTATACAGTTAAAAGCTAATTTATATATATCTGTGGGTCGATGGGATGAAGCTTTATTGATATGGCAACTTTTAGAGCAAAATAAACAAGAAGAGATTATCAGTGAATATCTTCATTATTTATCTGAGAAAGGGAGTCATGAGCAAGTAGATAATATTATTACTCAGTATCTTAGTAATAATAAAATGGTATCAATCGATTTTCTTGAAATATTTGCTACACTGGCAACAAATTCTATGGTTTGGGCATCGGCAGAGCGTCGCTGGGCTAACTTAATAGAAGTGAAAGGTAGTAATGATTGTAATGCAATGTTCAATTACCTTGAAGCACTACGAAATCAGAATAGACATGTTGAATTTGAAGAGAAATGCAGAGAGTTTTCCAGTATTAAAGATAGTTTACTGCAAATAACTATTTCAAGATCTAAAGCATTGTCATTTATGTCCCGGCATTTGTGGTCAGATGCAATTAAAATTTGGCGGGCGCTAGGAGAAGATAATGCAGATAATCTTAAATATTGTGAATGTCTTGCTTATACATTCTGTTATGAAGAGTTAGAGTATTTCTCCGAGATGTATGTTGAAAATCCTTTGGTTGTTAATGCATACGCACTCTATGCAAGACGTAATTGGCATGAGCTAGTTAACTTATTATCTTCTGATAAATATGATCTCCAAGATGATGTTAATATATCGGCACACCTCTTGCTTATGAAATCTTCTGCTTATCGTCATCTCGATAAATTAGATTTAGCACATAAATGGGTAATGCTGCCAACTTACTGATTTAGTGTATGATGGTGATTTTAAGGTGCTTGCGTGGCTTCCATTTCCATCAGATGTCCTTCCTGCTCC
>NZ_JBEFLV010000045.1:0-8185 GCF_040149365.1 Kluyvera huaxiensis | reverse complement strand
GCGAAGGTAAGTTGATGACTCATGATGAACCCTGTTCCATGGCTCCAGATGACAAACATGATCTCATATCAGGGACTTGTTCGCACCTTCCTTAGCTCATAACGGGAATAGTTACCTTCTATCTCAATGCAAGCCTAAAAAAGGCATAAACCATGCATATCGTTCAAAAACACCGCAAATAAAAGGTTTTCATGACAGCCCACGCTACATCCCACTGCGATGGTGACATGGCGAATCATCATAAAAAAATAACATTTCATTTACCTTGGCTGTTTGTTATTTCAGCACTGGTCTATACTCGACGCGATGCCAATGTTCAGCTTTGTGAGTACATCGTGTAAATTGAAATATCATTCTCTTTAATTAGTCTGTTTTTTGATTTTCATCAGCTAATTTTGTCGGTTTTTTCGGCACATTCCACCCCTTACTTTGATGCAGCTGTGCGTCAATTTTACAACTGGGCGATAGGTGTTAATAATGTTAACGTTCTTTGAACTCCTGATTGGTGTTGTGGTTATTGTGGGCGTAGCCCGCTACATCATCAAAGGGTATTCCGCAACGGGAGTCCTTTTCGTTGGTGGTTTACTATTGCTGATTGCCAGCGCATTGATGGGACATAAGATTTTACCGAGTAGCGCAACCAGTACCGGTTACTCTGCTACCGATATTATTGAATATATCAAGATCCTGCTGATGAGCCGCGGTGGCGACCTCGGTATGATGATTATGATGCTGTGCGGCTTCGCAGCATACATGACGCATATTGGCGCCAATGATATGGTGGTAAAACTGGCCTCTAAACCGCTGCGTTTCATTAACTCACCTTATATCCTGATGATTGCCGCTTACTTCGTGGCATGTCTGATGTCGCTGGCCGTATCTTCCGCCACCGGCCTTGGCGTACTGCTGATGGCAACCCTCTTCCCTGTGATGGTTAACGTCGGAATTAGCCGCGGTGCGGCTGCCGCAATCTGCGCCTCACCGGCAGCCATTATTCTGTCGCCAACTTCCGGTGATGTTGTGCTGGCAGCTAAAGCGGCTGAAATGCCGTTAATTGATTTCGCCTTCAAAACTACACTGCCAATTTCTATCATTGCCATTATTGCTATGGCCGTTGCACATTTCTTCTGGCAGCGCTACCTGGACAAAAAAGAAAATATTTCTCCAGAAATGCTGGATGTGAATGAAATTACCACCACCGCGCCGAACTTCTACGCCATCCTGCCGTTTACACCGATTATCGGCGTACTTATTTTTGACGGTAAATGGGGCCCAGAGCTGCATATTATTGCCATTCTGGTTATCTGCATGCTGCTGGCGGCAATTCTGGAATTCTTCCGTGGCTTTAATACTCAGAACGTCTTTGCCGGTCTGGAAGTGGCTTATCGCGGGATGGCGGATGCCTTCGCCGGCGTGGTCATGCTGTTAGTTGCAGCAGGGGTATTTGCTCAAGGTCTTAGCACCATTGGATTTATTAATAGCCTGATCTCCATCGCCACCTCGTTTGGCTCTGCCAGTATTATTCTGATGCTGGTACTGGTCATCCTGACCATGCTGGCGGCCATGACCACCGGCTCCGGGAATGCGCCGTTCTATGCTTTCGTCGAGATGATCCCTAAGCTGGCTCACTCTTCCGGCATTAACCCAGCCTATCTTTCTATTCCGATGCTGCAAGCTTCCAACCTGGGCCGTACCATCTCCCCGGTTTCCGGCGTAGTGGTTGCGGTGGCGGGGATGGCAAAAATTTCCCCGTTTGAAGTGGTTAAACGCACCTCAGTACCGGTTATCGTCGGTCTGATTGTCGTCATTATTGCCACCGAAATTCTGGTGCCTGGCGCCGTAGCATAATCATTTGGCTATCAAATAAATAAGGCGCCTGATGGCGCCTTATTTTATGATTAAGCCACACCCTTAAATGATCAAAAATGTGGAGTCATAATTATGCTCAGGAAGAATATTGTGTCAGGGTGTGCGCTGTTGCTCTGCGCTGGCAGCCTTCACGCCGCCCCCCTGGTTCCCGCGCAATATGGTGACTTCGACCGTTATGTTCTGGCACTCTCATGGCAAACCGGGTTTTGCCAAAGTCAGCATGATAGAAACCGCAAAGAACCGCTTGAATGCCAACAGCCAAAAGAGGCAGCCAACAAAGCCGACTATTTGACGGTTCACGGCTTATGGCCTGGTCTGCCCGGATCTATCGCCTCTCGCGGCGTCGATAATAACCGCTGGATGCGTTTTGGTTGTGCGACGCGGCCTATTCCCAATATGCCGGAAGCCAAAGCAGGCAAAAAATGCGCCGCCGAAGAGACCGGTTTATCGCTGGAAGTAGCCAATAAGCTGAATCAGGTAATGCCGGGCAGCGGCGGAAAAACCTGCCTTGAGCGTTATGAATACGCCAAGCATGGTGTCTGTTTTGGTTTTGACCCCGATATTTATTTCGACACCATGGTCCGTCTGAATAACGAAATAAAACAGAGCGCTATCGGCCAATTCCTGGCGGCTAATTACGGTAAAACCGTGGACCGCGCCAGTTTTGATAGTGCAGTTGCCAAAGCTTTTGGTCAGCAAAATGTCAAAGCGATTAAACTAACCTGCGACGGTAATCCGTCCTATCTGACGGAAATGCAGATTGCCATTAAATCAGCCCGAATTAACGAGCCGCTTTCCGCCGACTCGCTGCTGGCACAGCCGCACCCGGGTAACTGTGGCAAACAGTTCATGCTGGATAAAATCGGCTACTGATCCACGCCCCCGCATCATGCGGGGGCTAACCCTGCTAGCGTTGGATAAATTCCAACAGGCAGTCGTTAATTTGATGCTTATGGGTGGTGCAGATCCCGTGCGATCCCCCGTGATAAACCTTCAGCTCGGCATTAGGTAACAGCGTCGCCGCAACCTTACCGCAGGTTTCAAATGGGACAATCTGATCGTCGTCGCCGTGAATTACCAGCGTCGGAATGGTCATCTTGCGCAAATCTTCACGCAGATCGGTTTCCGAGAAGGCTTTAATACAGTCGTAAAGTGCTTTAATCGACCCCTGCAACCCCTGCTCGACAAATCCTTCGCGTACTGCCTTCGACTCGCTGACACCCTCGCGGTTATAGCCGTAAAAGGCCGCCGTCAGTTCATAGAAAAATGCGCCGCGATCGTTGATGACACCCTGACGAATTCCATCAAATACCTCCATCGGCACGCCGTTCGGGTTGAAGTCCGTTTTCAGCATAATTGGCGTCACCGCGCCAATCAGCACCGCCTTCGCCACCCGACTGGTACCATGACGGCCAATATAGCGCGCCACTTCTCCGCCGCCGGTAGAGTGCCCAACGTGTACCGCATCTTTTAAATTAAGGTGTGCCGTCAGCTCCGCTAAATCATCCGCATATTGGTCCATCGTATGCCCTTCCCATGGCTGCGCTGAGCGTCCATGTCCACGCCTATCGTGGGCGATGACGCGATAGCCTTTGGAGCCCAGATAGAGCATCTGATCCTCAAATGCATCAGCCGTCAACGGCCAGCCATGACTAAATACTATCGGCTGTCCGCTCCCCCAATCCTTGAACCAGAGATAACTACCATCTTTCAGGGTCAGTTTATCGAAACCACTCATACGATCACCTGTGCAGGGAGGACGCTGCCCGTTGCAGCCTAAAAAGGATAATCCAGATTTATAAGTTGCGATGGATTTCGCACAAAATTCACACAATGATGGCAACGCAATTCCTGAATGTGCGCTGCATCACTTCAAACCTGATGCAGGGATCAGTATGATGGAGAAAGATGAACCCTTGCCGCTGGCGGTGAGGGTTTTCTTTTGGATAATAGAAATGACATGGAGTAGATAATGACCAGACCTGCCATCATAATTAATGAGTTCGATGCCGAGCGCATCGACCGCCTGCTTGAGCAACCTGCTTACGCAAATTCACCGGTGGCGAACGCGCTAAACGACGAGCTTGATCGTGCCCAGATGTGCGCCCCGGAGGCCATGCCGCACGATGTAGTGAGTATGAATAGCCAGGTCAGATTCCGCGATCTCACCACCGGCGAAGAGCGCGTGCGCACGCTGGTTTTCCCGGCGCAAATGACCGACAGCAGCAGCCAGCTTTCCGTGATGGCCCCGGTTGGCGCCGCCCTACTCGGCCTGCGTACCGGCAGCACCATTCACTGGGAATTACCGGGCGGCGCGTCAACCCACCTGGAAGTGCTTGAGCTACTCTACCAGCCGGAAGCCGCTGGCGAGTTCAACCGCTAATACCGAAAGCGATTAATTAAGAGGATGCCAGGCATCCTCTTTCTGTTTGTGACTGACTCATCTTTACAACTTCCTTTTCCTCACTAAACTATTTTGCGAACTCAATGACACATTTGAAATCAATTATGTGTTGTTATGGTTCAACAAAGACAAGGAGGAGCCTATGTACAAAACTATCATTATGCCCGTTGATGTTTTTGAGATGGAATTAAGTGACAAAGCCATTCGTCACGCAGAGTTTATGGCCCAGCAGGATGGCATTATCCATTTACTGCACGTACTGCCAGCCTCAGCCAGCTACACCATGAGTCGCTTTGCCTCTGACCTACGTCGCTTCGAAGAACACCTACAGCACGAAGCCGAAACCCGGCTACAAACCATGCTGAGCCACTTTAGTATTGACCCTTCACGACTCAAACTGCACGTGCGCCTCGGCAACGTGCGCGACGCGGTCAACGAACTGGCGGAAGAGCTGCATGCCGATATGGTGGTGATTGGTTCACGCAATCCGTCCATCAGCACGCATCTGCTGGGCTCGAACGCTTCCAGCGTCATTCGTCACGCACATATTCCAGTATTAGTGGTTCGCTGACACACCATCCGAACGTTCCGTGCTAAAAACAAAAAAAGGCCACCTTTCGGTGGCCTTTGACATTGCAGGTATTGTCTTCTTTTTTATGCTGTTTTAGTGCGAATCAGATAATCGAATGCGCTCAACGACGCTTTCGCACCTTCGCCTGCGGCGATAATAATCTGTTTGTAAGGGACCGTAGTGCAGTCACCGGCAGCAAACACGCCCTTCACGTTGGTCTCGCATTTCGCATCAATGATGATTTCGCCCATGCGGTTACGTTCAATCGCGCCTTCCAGCCAGTTGGTATTTGGCAGCAGGCCAATCTGCACAAAGATCCCCGCCAGCGCGACATGATGCTCGTCGCCGCTAACGCGGTCACGGTACTGCAGACCGGTAACTTTGCTGCCGTCACCTTTAACTTCGGTGGTCTGCGCGTTGAGAATAATGTCGACGTTTTTCAAGCTACGGACTTTATCCTGCAATACCTGATCGGCCTTCATTTCTGACGCAAATTCCAGCAGCGTAACGTGTTCAACCACGCCCGCCAGGTCAATCGCCGCTTCCACACCTGAGTTACCGCCGCCGATAACCGCCACGCGTTTGCCTTTAAACAGTGGGCCATCGCAGTGTGGGCAGTAGGTCACGCCCTTAGTACGATACTGATCTTCACCCGGCACGTTCATATTACGCCACTTAGCGCCGGTGGAGATAATAATGCTGCGTGCTTTAAGTACTGCACCAGAGGCGGTTTCAATCTGATGCAGACCGCCTTCTACCGCTGCCGGAATCAGCTTAGACGCGCTCTGGGAATCAATTACATCAACGTTATATTCACTAACGTGTGCCTTTAACGCACCCGCCAACTTCTGACCTTCGGTTTTCGGCACAGAAATATAGTTTTCAATATCAACGGTATCCAGCACCTGGCCGCCAAAACGTTCACCCATCAGGCCGGTACGGATGCCTTTACGTGCAGAATATACTGCCGCAGCCGCGCCTGACGGGCCAGAACCGACAATCAGTACATCATAAGCATCGCGTTGATTCAGCTCTTCTGCGGCACGTTTCTCGGCACCGGTATCCACTTTCGCCACGATTTCGGTCAACGTCATGCGACCCTGGCCAAACTCCTGACCATTCAGGTAGACCGCCGGTACGCCCATCACGTTGCGTTCGGTGATTTCATTCTGGTAAGTGCCGCCGTCAATTGCCGTGTGTTTGATACGCGGATTCAACACGGCCATCAGATTCAGCGCCTGCACCACATCCGGGCAGTTATGGCAGGAGAGTGAGTAATAGGTTTCAAACTCAAAATCACCGTCAAGGTCGCGGATCTGCTCAAGCAGAGACTGCGCTTCTTTTGACGGATGACCACCGGTCCACAGCAACGCCAAGACCAGCGAGGTAAACTCGTGGCCCAGCGGAGAGCCGGCGAAACGCGGCCCCTGGTGCGAACCTGGGTTAGTAATCAGGAATGACGGTTTGCGTACCGCCAGGGTATCGTCTTGTTTAAAGGTGACTTTGTCTGACAGTTCAGCGATTTCAGCCAACAGTTCCTTGATCTCTGCCGATTTAGCGCTGTCATCCAGCGTGGCAATCAGCTCAACAGGTTTGGTCAGCTTCTCAAGATACGCCTTGAGCTGGGTCTTCATGTTGGTGTCGAGCATTTTTATCTCCTGGGCTTAAAACATCATCATGCAAGCGGCCTTAGGCCAGCCTGAATGCGGCTTGAATGATGATTTTTGAGAAAGAAAGCGGGCGCGAATATGCCCCCGCTTGAGAATGAATTCACAAGTATTTCGTGTTACAGGAAGGCGGCAAGCTTATGAGTCCCCGGGAGCTTACTGAAGTAAGTGACCGGGGTGATTAAGCGCAGCCAACGCATCTGTAGCGCGAAAGACACCGTGAATTTTAGATTTTGCCGACCAGGTCCAGAGACGGAGCCAAAGTCGCTTCGCCTTCTTTCCATTTCGCCGGGCAAACTTCGCCTGGGTGGGAAGCGACGTACTGAGCAGCTTTAATTTTACGCAGCAGGTCAGACGCATCGCGGCCGATACCTTCAGCAGTAACTTCGATTGCCTGGATGATACCCTGTGGGTCAACAACGAAGGTTGCGCGGTCTGCCAGACCTTCATCTTCACGCATGTTTTCAAAGTTACGGGTCAGGGCGCCAGTCGGGTCGCCGATCATCGCATATTTGATTTTCGCGATGGTGTCGGAGCTACCGTGCCATGCTTTGTGGGTGAAGTGGGTGTCGGTAGAAACAGAGTACACGTCTACGCCCAGCTTCTGCAGTTCTTCATAATGGTCTGCGACGTCGCCCAGTTCAGTTGGGCATACGAAGGTGAAGTCAGCCGGGTAGAAGAAGAAGACGCTCCAGCGACCTTCGGTATCTTTCTCGGTTACTTCGATGAACTCACCGTTTTTGAACGCCTGGTTTTTGAAAGGTTTGATTTTGGTATTAATTAAGGACATCTATACTTCCTCCGTGTTTTCGTTGAGGTCTAAGTTAACGAAATTCTTCCGATTCGACCAATGCGTTTACATTATCAAATCAATAAGCGTTATCTAACAACCGGCACAAGACAACTTTGTGAACCTATGGACAGAACCGGCACGAATCGCTCATTCCATGACGTAAAAAGGCCGCAACATGGCGGCCCGTTTACCTGAATCTCCCGCAGGTGAATTCAGCGCCAGCCAGGCTGGCTAAGTGTTGCGCTCCACCTAACCTTAATAAAGTCAGTGGTAACTCATGGATTACATCACCCCGCTTCACAAAGGGCAATCGGCTCAACGTCGGTGTCATCTATGGTTGAGATAGGTTATACCGTTGATTAACCACTACCCACTGATTTTACAGATACTTTCCATAAAACACGGTTCTTTACCTCGGCATTAGCTTACGTCGTTAGCGACGCACGGAAAAAATAATGACGTGAATAAATAAAAATATCGCCACCGGTTTTGCATCAAGCAGATGATAAGCTAAAATTAATAATCTACCTTACCCATTGATAATTTTAAGTAATATTGGAACATCCAATTCTTACGCAACATTATTTAGCGATAGATAAAAATGAAGTTCTACTATATATTTAGTAAGATTTCAGAGGGTTTTAAGTTTTACGAACACATGGATAGTAGTGATAAGGGAAGTGAATACAACCCTATAATATATAAGGATAGTTTATGGCAAATCTCTATGATCTGAAACGATTCGATCTTAATTTACTGGTTATTTTCGAATGTATTTACCAACACCTAAGGAAGGTGCGAATAAGCAGGTCATTTCTTCCCAAGCTGACTCGCTGATTAAAATTTCGCGGATCTGGGCCGATTTTTTTCCCGCAAACACA
>NZ_JBEFLV010000044.1:0-8215 GCF_040149365.1 Kluyvera huaxiensis | reverse complement strand
GCGAAGGTGAGTTGATGGCTCATGATGTCCCTCTGGGATGCGCTCCGGATGAATATGATGATCTCATATCAGGAACTTGTTCGCACCTTCCCTAAATACTTGGCGGATTATCAGTGGGTGATGTCTTACTTCGATAAGAACAAAATGATTAATGGTAATGTTGATTTTTGGTTTGAAAAAAATTTGAATCTGAAAGTTCATTCAATCTTTGATCAATGGGTTGAGAATAAATCCGATGCTGAAGGTGAATTGTTTATTATAAAAACAAAAAAAGCATGGGGTCAGAAAAAATTCAGAGATAGTGTTGCAAACAAAAAAGTTCTCAATACCTATATTAGCAAAGACAGTAAGAGACAGCTTGATTATCTAGCAAGCCAAAATGAAATGAAAATCAATGAATTGATTGAGATGCTGATCAATGATGCATACGCAAAAGCTAAACTGAAAAGTTGGGAGAATTAAAAAAGATCACAGATATATATCATCACTCTGAACATACCCCATTAACGGCAGAATCTCGTGGTTCTGCCGTTTTTGTATTCTTTTTCGGAGGAGCAGTAATGAAACAAATTGACGGTCTGCAGTCACTGCAGCAACCGCTTTCCGGCCTGCCCCAGTGGGTCTCTGAACGCATTCTGCAGCAGATAAATCAGTTAACCCACTACGAGCCAGTAATAGGCATTATGGGGAAAACCGGCGCGGGCAAGAGCAGTCTGTGCAATGCGCTGTTTGCCGGGGACGTTTCACCGGTCAGCGACGTGGCTGCCTGCACACGCGAACCCATGCGCTTTCGCCTGCAGCTCGGCAAACGCTTTATGACAATTATGGACCTACCCGGTGTTGGAGAGTCTGAACTACGGGATGCTGAATATGCCGCACTCTACCGTGAACAACTTCCCCGGCTCGACCTGATGCTGTGGTTGATCAAGGCCGATGATCGAGCGCTGGCGGTGGATGAGCATTTTTACCGGGAGGTGATTGGTGAGGCATACCGGCATAAGGTGTTGTTTGTTATCAGTCAGTCCGACAAGGTTGAACCCACCTGCGGTGATGAAAAGCTGTCTACAGAGCAGAAACAGAATATCAGCCGAAAAATCTGTCTGCTGCATGAGTTGTTCCAACCTGTAAACCCTGTCTGTGCGGTGTCGGTACGTTTGCAGTGGGGGCTGCGGGTGATGGCTGAACGGATGATTCGTTGCCTGCCACGGGAGGCCAGTAGTCCGGTGGCGGTACAGCTTAGTGTTCCACTTCGTACCGATGCCGTTAATAAAAAAGCCCGTGACGATTTTGGTGAAACAGTCGGCTCGGTACTGGACACAATAAGTTCCATGCCACTGATACCGCCCCCAATACGGGCAATCATTCAGGCTGCACGCGACACCGTGGTATCGGTCGCTCGTGCTGTCTGGAATTTCTTCTTCTGAACACTTAACCCTTCTAACCCGTAGTTTCCTGAGCCCTGTCGCGATTGAGCGGCAGGGCTTTTCTGTCTTTATTTTCCCATCATGAGGAGTCTGCTTATGACCCGTCTGGCCTCGCGCTTTGGCGCAGCAAACCTTATTCGTCGTGACCGCCCGTTAACCCGTGAAGAGTTGTTTCGTGTGGTGCCCAGCGTATTCAGCGAGGATAAACACGAATCCCGCAGTAAACGTTATACCTATATTCCGACTATCTCCCTCCTGGACAGCCTGCAGCGCGAAGGCTTTCAGCCATTCTTTGCCTGTCAGACCCGGGTACGTGACCCGAATCGTCGGGAACACACAAAGCACATGTTGCGTCTGCGCCGGGAGGGACAGATCACCGGTAAACAGGTCCCGGAAATTATTCTGCTCAACTCCCATGATGGCACCAGCTCGTATCAGATGCTGCCGGGATTATTTCGTGCGGTATGCCAGAACGGCCTCGTCTGCGGTGAGTCGTTTGGCGAGGTGCGGGTGCCGCACAAAGGGGATGTGGTGAGTCAGGTGATTGAAGGGGCGTATGAAGTGCTGGGTATTTTTGACCGTGTGGAAGAAAAACGTGATGCCATGCAGTCGCTGATGCTGCCCCCGCCGGCACAACAGGCTCTGGCACAGGCTGCACTGACGTACCGCTTCGGTGAGGACCACCAGCCGGTGACAGCACCTCAGATACTCTCCCCACGCCGCTGGCAGGATGAGAGCAATGATCTGTGGACCACATACCAGCGTATTCAGGAGAACCTGATTAAGGGCGGGCTCAGTGGACGGAGTGCGAAAGGCGGACGAACGCATACCCGTGCGGTGCGCGGTATTGACGGTGATGTGAAGCTCAACCGGGCTCTCTGGGTGATGGCGGAAGCGATGCTGAGTGGGTTTCAGTCCTGAGCTTGTTATCAATATGTTGGGAAGGGACACTCCTTGTCCGTTTTACCTCCATTGGATTGAGTGTTTTATCACCGCATTCCACGGAGTACCGCGTCGGGCCTGCCTCCGGTGGCAGATAAAAAATAGTTCATTCCATGTCCATACCCTGTCCGCCCCCCTCTTTAGAATCATTTCATATTCAGTCAGTTAATTATTACGGAGATCCGAGATGACACAGGCAGAGCGCCGTCATGACCGGCTGGCTGTCAGGCTGTCACTGATAATCAGCCGCCTGGTTGCAGGTGAAACGCTGAACATGACGCGGCTGGCTGCGGAGTTTGGTGTGTCAGTCCGTACCCTGCGACGGGATTTTCGCGAACGGCTGATGTACCTCGACCTTGAGTATCGACGGGGGCAATGCCGCCTGCGCAGTACCGGTGGAGGCGTACAGGGCGAGCTGGATGCGCTGACCTTTGCTCACAGGGCAGGACTGGCCGATATCTTTCCGGGGCTGGACCGGCGTCTGGCGGGCATGCTGCTCACTGCAGGAGGGATGCCGTGTCTGGTATGGCAGCCGCCACAGTCTGTGTCCCCGGTCATCTCACTGGTGTTCTACCGTCTCGTCAGTGCCATTACCGCCTGCCAGCGGGTACTAATGCTGGCCGAGGGAGAGCGCTGTGACGGGCTGGCTCCGTACCGCCTGATATCACTCGATGGCTGCTGGTACCTCACTGGTGAACTTAACGGGCATATCACCGTGCACCCTCTGGCGACCATCCATGCGGTGACAGTCCTGAACACCACTTTTACCCCGCGAAAACGTCTCAGCCAGCTAACCACACAGGCGGGCTTTATCCGGGCTCTTCCGCACTTCAGCTGTATCCGCGAAGTCCTGTCTCCTGGTCCCTCTGAGGAGATGCCGGACAACACACTAATTTAATAACCTCTGTTAAGAAGGAAAAGCAATGACCTGGCATTACGAGAAAAATGGCATACGTTACGGCAATATGACCAAAGACGACCTCATCGGCCTGATTTTACGCGGTGAAGCGAACGCTACCGCACTGGTGTAATGGCATTAACTTAAGGAACAGAAATCAATTTCAACAACGCTCATGGTAACTGTACTGAATCGAAACGACTATCCAACGTAACTGCCATATTTAAGTTAGCCAGGATGTTTGCCGATAGTTATTAACTGATGTTTTTTTAAATTTTCAAAGAGGATAGCTGTGAAAATATTATTGATTGTCCTGACTCTATGTTTGAGCTTTAGCGTTAAAGCCACCCCGATGGAGGCTGCTGCCAACTGCACCGATAATTGCCCTTATCCTAGCGAGCTGTACAAATCAGACAAAGCATTTGCGGATGCCTTAGCCGGGAACTTGCGTGCTATTGGGATTAAGGACGCTTTTACCAGAACCGGCGCGCTTAATGGCACTGAATCGCCGGTAAGCTCGTATCAATATAAAGGCGATACCGTGATTACCGGCTCAATTTGCGCCAGTGACTGTTTTACCCACTTCAATTTCATCTACAACGTCGTTACCAAAACAGCCGCATCTGTATATATCGAAGGTGATAAAGCTACTTTGATGGGTAAGCCACCAGAGGACGTTACTAACTTTCTGCTAAAAGATGAAAATATTGCCACCACAACTATCGCCCCTTTAGCACCAAAGGGACCATCTGAGAGTGGAGAAAATTCAGACAAAACTATCTGGGAACTAAAAGACAAGAGCGGGCGGCTGTTGGGGGATGTGTGCGCTGGAAAACCGGGTACCTGCGCCATCGTAATGAACACGACAAACCTCGTGGCCGTAGTTAATCATAAATCTCTCAACGGATGCGCCATGGGAGATTTCTACGTCGTAAGTAGACCTGAGCAGTTTTGGAGTCAGTACGATACAGGCACCTGCAGCAGAGACGCCTATTTTGCTGAAGGGACAATGAATAATGGTCAATATCGTACAATCGATGTTCACCTTAATGGAGAACTGGTCAAACGTTTCCCAATCGAATACTGGTCATTGGCAAAATCCTTTTCCGGCAGTAACCGTCCGAAATGGAAGGAAAAGGAATATGGTAGAGGTTCTATTTACCAAACTAACGAAGAGCCGATGGAGAAACCAACTTACACCCCAGAGGAATTGGAAAAAATGGAGGCTGCGCAAAAAATGGGGGGGCGTGGTTTTTCTGGTACCTCAAACGACATTAATCAAGCTGTAAACGATGCCGGTGGGATTATGAATTATATAAAGAAGACAACAGGAACAGATAAAGATCAGACACAAAAATAATCCGCCTCACTACCATGTAAGCGCTCTATTTTTGGGCGATTAGAAATTGAGAATCAAGGTACTTAGCTTAGCCCCTGTGCTCATGTTGCGGGGGTTAATTTTACTTAAAGTCTATGTGAAAGCAGAAATTATTTTTTCCTTCACGCAAATCATTCATCCAGTAGCAGCTGAAGTTGTTAGTTACCTGAATAACAACATGCCCCTCGAAGATTGCAAGCATATCCACTTTAGCCCAGCGATTCGCTGTTCTGAAAGCTGGATGGTCTGGCGGGCGTGGTGCTTTGAACCGGATGCCGGTGAAGGGCTTAACCGTTATATTCTGCAGTATGGCATCCTCAGAGCATCCTCCTCCTGACCACACCCATTCATCATCCCTGCATGTCCTTTATTTCCCATACGCCAGCCATCGTCGCTGGCGTTTTTATTGACGGAGAATATCCATGACGACACAAACGCAATGCAAATTGATGTCCGCTAATGAACCTCAATTTGACCTTACTGCATCACCAGTACCTGACGAGCAGCGTCTCGATTTCTGGCCGCTGCACTTTGGTGCTATCACACAGTGGATAACGCTGGAACCCCGTATTTTCGCCTGGATGGACCGCTTCTGTGATGAGTACAGCGGTGGTATCTGGTCCTTTTACACGCTCAGCAATGGCGGCGCGTTTATGGCTCCTGATGCTGACAGTGACGATAAATGGCATCTTTTCAACAGCATGAACGGTAATGGTGCGCAAATGAGCGCAGAAGCCGCAGGTATTGCTATCTGCCTGATTGAATACAGCCATCACGCCTGTCGCACCGAATGCGATGCCATGACGGAGCACTATTACCGCCTGCGGGATTACGCCCTGCAGCACCCTGAATCCCACGCCATTTTTCGCATTATTGATTAAGGATATTCATGATAGAACA
This sequence comes from Kluyvera huaxiensis, assembly GCF_040149365.1. Classification (NCBI taxonomy): domain Bacteria; kingdom Pseudomonadati; phylum Pseudomonadota; class Gammaproteobacteria; order Enterobacterales; family Enterobacteriaceae; genus Kluyvera; species Kluyvera huaxiensis. Next base: position 2,673 of record NZ_JBEFLV010000044.1, on the reverse strand, counting down.
GTCACTTATCCCACAGGCTCCGGCACTTCCACTGACCGCACAACGTACGGTAAAACGCGCCTTAACCCTGCTTGACCGACACCTGCGCGAAACAGGCGTGGCATTTACCTCCACTCAGGCTGCCCGTGACTGGCTGAAACTGAAAATGGCGGGGCTGGAGCGCGAAGAGTTTATGGTGCTGTACCTGAATCAGCAGAACCAATTGATTGCCCATGAAACCCTGTTTGCCGGTTCCATTAGCAGCACCGAGGTACATCCCCGTGAGGTGGTCAAACGCGCCCTGTACTTCAATGCAGCAGCAGTGATACTGGCGCATAACCACCCCTCCGGCGATACCACGCCCAGCCAGGCAGATAAGACCATAACGCAGCGTCTGGTGCAGGCGCTTCAGCTCGTTGATATCCGTGTGCCTGACCACCTTATCGTCGGTGGTACGCAGATATTGTCGTTCGCTGAGCATGGTCTGCTTTGAGGTATTACATGAAAATTATCAGTAAACGCCGGGCGATGACAATTTACCGTCAGCATCCAGCCTCACGCATTTTTCGATACTGCATCGGCAGATACCAGTGGCACGGCAGTGTCTGTCATTACATCGGTAAGGTAGTTCCTGACATTCCCGGCGTGCTGGCGGTATACGCCGAACGCCGCCAGGACCGCAATGGACCTTATACCTGTCTGATGAGTATCACCCTGAACTGACAATAAAGAGGTTATAAATGAGCAATCCCACATGGGGCCTGCAGCGGGATATCACGCCGTGCCTGGGAGCACGTCTGGTGCAGGAGAGCAACCGACTGCACTATCTGGCTGACCGGGCAAGTATCACCGGTAAGTTTAGTGATGTCGAAAGCCTGAAGTTGGATGTCGTATTTCCACATTTTATCAGCCAGATGGAGTCGATGCTGACCACTGGTGAAATGAATCCTCGCCATGCCCACTGCGTCACCCTGTATCACAACGGTTTTACCTGCGAAGCCGATACCCTTGGCAATTGCGGCTACGTATACATCGCTGTTTATCCCACTCAACGCTAACTAATTTCACGAGAGCAAGCATGAAAACTCTACCTGCAACAACTCAGCAGGCGGCGAAGCTATGTCTGTCGCCTGTGGCTGTCTGGCAAATGCTGCTGACACGTCTGCTGAAGCAACACTATGGTTTGGCCCTGAACGACACGCCGTTCAGTAATGAAACGGTTATTCAGGAACACATTGATGCCGGTATCACGCTGGCCGATGCCGTTAACTTTCTGGTGGAAAAATACGAGCTGATTCGAATAGATCGCAAAGGATTTAGCTGGCAGGAACAATCCCCTTATCTCCGGGCTGTCGATATCCTGCGGGCACGACAGGCAACTGGCTTGTTACGAAGAAACTGTAATAACTCTGCGTTGTGAATATTGCGAACTATCTCCCGATTTACACCGCCGATCTTTGTTCCTTGTTTACTCATTGCATAATGCGCCTGCTGGTACTGGTGGGTGCGTTTACTTTTTTACGGAAAAAATACCATGCAAACTGAAGTCGTAGTTTTAACCGACCGAAATATTATCCGGAGATGCTACCTCCCGATAATAAAAAACGCCCCAGGCTGAAATGATGCAATCGGGTATAATCACAGCGCCATCTTTGAGTTGGTTTATGTGCTGCGTTAAGCGCTAATTTTTGAAAGAAAATAGTTGAGTATATAACTGAGTATATATCATCAATGCATTAACAATTAATAACTTGTAATTCAGTTGATTAACTTTGAAATTCGAGTCCGGCCTTCGCACCATAAGAAATGCAATCAAGTTGCTTAAGGGCGGCTTTTTTTGTGTCTGAAATCCAGTATCCGCAAGGCTTTCCTCGCTTTTTCAGCCGACATAAGTCAACCTGATGAAATCTAAATCAAATTGTTAATGTGAACATAACTGCTGGTATATCGCGGTTCGATAATGTCTGGATCATCACGGGGCTGACATACGCATCACTAGATCCGCACCAAGGTGATCTCCGCTTCCGGCCACACCTCATCCTCACGGTTTAACAGTTCACCTTCAAATCTGTAGCAGAAGCGATTACCCGATAAGTCGATATAGCGTTCCGATGTTATAGCGCAGCAACTTTATAGTCATCAGCTTGCGCAAGGGTTGTTGCGACAATCTCGGTGATGTCAGGAAATGCTGTTCGAGGGTAGACGTAAATATCGACTCACGCTTTGTGGATAGTGAACTGGCAGAGAATATTGAGTCCGATCGTCGGGAGTGGATGCGGAACTCTATAATGTATGGCTGACGACGGGCTGGGGCTGCATTCTCCTTTTGTGTTTAGCAGCCTGATGCTTTCCGGTTTGCATGGGGCCTCACACTATAACCGGCGGCAATTACCGATTACGTGATGGTCTTCCTTTATATGATCGTGCCAGTGGAGGGGGATCTCGTCGTGGTCGGCCATTTTCAGTGTGCCCGCAACTAACGAAGCCGTAGATCGCGTTCTTTTTCCCTATATATAGAAGGGCGCAACACGCAGCCAACCACAATGTTATTCCAGATTTGTGGATAACTTTGTGAGTAAATGGGTATAAGACGGGGTTTTGCTGGGGATTGCAGCAGTCAGTCATTTTTCTGCAATTTAGCTATTGCGGGCTGCGAGAAACTCCCTATAATGCGGCCCCACTGAGACGGAACAA
>NZ_JBEFLV010000043.1:0-8978 GCF_040149365.1 Kluyvera huaxiensis | reverse complement strand
AGCTGAACAGGAGGGACAGCTGATAGAAACAGAAGCCACTGGAGCACCTCAAAAACACCATCATACACTAAATCAGTAAGTTGGCAGCATCACCCCGGTGCCTTTGAAATAACCGAGTGCTTCCGCTAACTCATGGGCGGAAATACCGCCGTAGCTCGCCATATAGCGCATAGTCACTTCATCCTGAGCCCGCGCGGAGGCGCTGATGCCAAAAAGGAAAAGAGCCGCAACCCACGCAAAATAAATTTGTTTTTTCATTATAAAATTCTCATCAGGCTATATTCGAAAGCGAAAAATAAAGTGCAGAAAAATTAGTGGTTACGCGTGTTCCAGCGACACAGACGGCGTTGCAATAGCACCAGAATGGCGTTAGCTAATAGCCCGGCAAAGGCCAGCAGAAATATGGCGGCGAACATCATCGGGATCTGGAAGTTATATTGGGCGTTTATCACCCGGAAGCCGATCCCCTGATTGGCGCCAATCATCTCAGCGGCGATCAGCAGCAGCAGCGCGGTGGTCGCCGACAGGCGTAGGCCGACAAAAATAGAGGGCACGGAAGCCGGAACAATCACCCGGTAGAACATCGTCAGTCGCCCGGCACCAAAGGTTTTCGCCATCTCTAAGAGCTTCCCATCCACCTCTTTAACGCCGCTAATGGTCGACAGCAGAATCGGAAACAGCGCCGCCCAGAAGATAACGAACACTTTGGAGGTTTCCCCCAGCCCAAGCAGCAGGATAAAGATCGGATACAGGGCCAGCGCTGAGGTCTGACGGAAGAGCTGAAGAATCGGATCCAGCGCCTGTTCCAGCGGACGAATTTGCCCCATAAACAGACCCAGCGGAATACCCACCACGATGGCGGCGAAGAACGCCAGCCCGGCACGCTGCAGGCTTATCGTAATGTCCCCGAGCAGCGCCCCCTGAGTGATACCGTTCCACAAGGCCACAAAGATTTTATCCAGCGGCGGGATCACCGCCGCATTCAGCCATCCCGTGCTGCTGGCAATTTGCCAACCGGCGAAGAACAGCACCAGCAGGCCGTAGCGGGCAATCAGCGACAGGCTGCGCTGATACCACACTTTGTAAGCTGGCGTCGCCTGCCGACGGGCTCTCAGACGGATTCGGGTGGTGGAATAGAACATAGAAACCTCCTCAAGCCACTTTAGCGTTGCGCACAGCGCTATAGCGGTTGCTGGCAAACGGCAACCCCAGATTTTCACGCAGCGTTTTGCCTTCGTATTGGGTTCGGAACAACCCGCGTTTTTGCAAAATTGGCACCACCAGCTCGATGAAATCATCCAGGCCGCCCGGCAACCAAGGCGGCAGCACGTTGAAACCATCCGCCGCTTCATTTTCGAACCACGCTTGTAGCGTATCCGCCACCTGCTCAGCGCTGCCGACAACGGTGAAGTGGCCGCGTGCGGTCGCTACCCATTGATAGAGCTGGCGAATGGTAAAGTTGTTTTCATCGGCGATCTGGCGGATCAACTCCGGACGCGATTTCATGCCTTCCGTGACCGGCAACGGTGGCAGTGGGCCATCCGGATCGAATTTACCCAGATCGATCGCCCCGCCCGCCAGACCGTTCAGCAGCGCGATGCCATCAGCTTCAACAATCAGCGAAGTCAGCTTGCGGTATTTCTCCTGCGCTTCTTCCTCGGTGCGGCCGATAAACGGCGCGACGCCGGGCATGATCAGGACATGATCCGGGTTACGACCGACAGCTCTGGCGCGTTTTTTAATATCGCGATAGAAATCCTGCGCGGTTTCCAGATGCTGGTGTGACGTGAAGATCACTTCAGCGGTGGCTGCGGCCAGTGAGCGTCCACTTTCAGACTGCCCAGCCTGCACGATAACCGGCTGGCCCTGAGGAGAACGCGGTACGTTCAGCGGCCCGCGAACTTTAAAGAATTTGCCGACATGGTTGGTATCATGCACCTTATCCCGTTCGAAGAACTGACCGGAGGCTTTATCACGCAGGAAGGCATCGTCTTCGAAGCTATCCCACAGCTTTTTCACCACTTCAACGTGCTCGGTTGCCCGCTGATAGCGGTATTCATGCGGGTGCTGAGCGTCGAGATTAAAATTATGCGCCGCGGCTTCCGTGGCAGTCGTCACCACGTTCCACCCGGCGCGACCGCCGGAGATTAAATCCAGTGAGGCAAATTTGCGTGCCAGATTGTAGGGTTCTTCATAGGTAGTGGAAGCGGTGGCAATAAAACCGATGTTTTTGGTCAGCGGTGCCAGCGCGGAGAACAGCGTCACCGGTTCAAAACCGGCCACTTTCGCCGTACCGCCATCGGTGACGCCGGAGGCCGGAATCGCCAGGCCATCGGCAAGGAAGTAGGCGTCAAATAAGCCGCGTTCGGCGGTTTGCGCCAGCTGCTTGTGGAATTCGAAACTGGTTGCGCCATCGGCGGGTTGGTCCGGATGACGCCACGCCGCAATATGCTGGCCGCCGCCGGGGAGGAAAGCACCTAACTTGATTTGTCTGCTCATTCTGGGTTTCTCCTGATTCGTTGCCGAAATAGTGGGCTGGAACCAAGATAGCCAGAATGAGCCGCCATTCTGAAATAACAATTATTGAGTACGTTATTTACATTTTCGCAATAAGAAATCCATGCTGTTACAACAATAAGTTATTAGCTATCCGCTTTTTCCTTATTATGGTCAGCGACAGACCGCCGCCAGGCCGCGAGTTCCGCCAGTTTTATGCCTGCCGGTACGCTGCAATGTTTCATACAGGCAATGCGCTGGGAGCGGTAGATACCGGTATAGCCTGACACCAGATACGCCACCACGCAGCCCATTGCGGCATAAATGCCGATATCAGCCCCGAAGAGTTCAATCGCCATCAGGGTTGAGGCAATCGGCGTATTGGCTGCGCCGGCGAAAATCGCCACAAAGCCGATCCCGGCGAGAAAGGCGAACGGTAAATGCAGCAGCGGCGCCAGCGCATTGCCCAGCGTCGCCCCAACGTAGAACAGCGGCGTCACTTCCCCGCCTTTAAAGCCGCTCCCTAGCGAGGTCACGGTAAACGCCAGCTTGCCGAGAAAATCCCACGGCGCCAGCGGGTGCTGAAATGCATCGACAATCACCGGGATCCCGAGGCCAATGTAACGGTCGGCATGCAGCAAATAGACCGCCGCGGCAACAATCGCCCCGCCGATAAATGGCCGCAGCGGTGGGTAAGCGATGTGCGTTTTCATAATGCCGCCGACCAAATGCGTGGCATCGGCAAAAACGCGAGCCGCGAGACCAAAGCAGCAGCCCGCGATCATCACCGCCCCCAACGTCCAGATAGACATTTGTGGGATCGCCGACATCGCGTAATGCGTGTGCTGAATGCCCCACATCAGCCCAACCTGGTCGGCAACAATCGCCGCCAGCAGGCAGGGAAAAATCGCCGTGTAGTGTATCCGGCCTATCGCCATGACTTCCAGGCCGAAAATAGCCCCGGCGAGCGGCGTGCCAAATACCGAAGAGAAACCGGCGCTGACGCCAGCCATCAAAACCATGCGCCGCGCGTCATTATTGAGCTTTAACACCGAGGTAAACCGATCGGCAATCGATGCCCCCATTTGTACCGCCGTACCTTCGCGCCCAACCGAGGCGCCAAACAAATGCGAAATCACCGTGCCGATAAATACCAGCGGCGCCATCCGCAGCGGAATCACTTTTGCCGGGCTATGAACCTCTTCAAGAATCAGGTTGTTACCCGCTTCAACGTCGCGGCCAAAACGCAAATAGACCCAGCCCACGGCAAAACCGGCAAACGGCAGTAGCCAGATAAGCCAGTGATGATGGAGACGCGTTGCGGTCGCCCAGTCGAGCGAGAAGAGAAACAGCGCGGAGGCCGAGCCGACAAAAACGGCAATCACCAGCGCCAGCAGCAGCCATTGGAGTAAAAAGAAAAGCGGATTTTTACGAGCGAAGTGTTCAGAGAGCATTGACGCATCCTCAGATGAATTAATCATCCTGGACGCGGTAGAGGTGTGCCTGTTCATTCCCGGTCCAGGAATAGAAACAGGCATCATCAGCCACACGGCGGTTCAAGGGGGTATGCCATCCCCTGTGCGGGAATATTAGCACACGAATCGTTTCAGCTAAAAGTGTGCTGATGCGATTATTTTAGCGTCTCCAGCGGGAAGGGCCGGTCCTGCACCACCGTTTTCATCACCAGCGTAGAGCGCAGATGCTGTACGCCGGGCATCGCCGAGAGCTTTTGATCGTAGAGTTTCTGGAAAGCCGAAAGATCCCGCGTCACCACCTGCATCAAGTAATCCGGATCGCCAAACAGGCGCTGTGCCAGCACGATCTGCGGGATCTCTTCCACCGCTTCTTCAAAAGCGCTAACCGCTTTTTTATCGCCCTCTTTTAAGGTGGCAAACACCAACGCCACAAAGTTGAATCCCATTTTGCCGGGATCGAGGTTGGCACGGTAGCCGGAGATCACGCCTTCCTGCTCCAGCGCGCGCAGACGTCGATGACACGGTGAGAGGCTCAAATTCACCCGTTCCGCCAGCTCGGTAATAGATAAACGCCCATCCGCCTGAAGCTCAGCAAGAATTTTTCGATCAATGCTATCCATTTAGAAGATTCTCTCATTTGATGCGAGTTTCCAGCATAACATTGAAAGCTCATTGCGCAGTATTCCCGATATTCTTTCGTTAGTGCTACACGTGAATGAATTGAGGGTAACGTAATGAAAATTAAGGGAAGGTTCAGAGAATGGAAATAAGTCTGGTCGCCGGATTCTGGCTGGTTTCCTTTCTGCTTATTATGACGCCAGGCGCAGATTGGGCCTATACCATCAGCGCCGGGATCCACGGCCGTCGTATCGTGCCTGCCGTCGCCGGACTGATGTCCGGCCATCTGCTGGCGACACTGGTGGTGGTCGCTGGACTAGGGGTATTGATTGCTGGGCATCCGCTGGTGCTGTCCGCGATTACGCTTTTGGGCGCATGTTATCTGCTATGGCTCGGTGTTTCGCTGCTGCGCTATCCGGCCACGGTTTCCAGCGCTAACCAGCTCAGCGGCGGTTGGAATCACTGGGCGTTGAAGGGATTGTGCATCAGCGGCCTCAATCCAAAGGTCTTTTTACTGTTTTTGGCGCTGCTGCCGCAGTTCACCGACCCGCACGGTCAATGGCCGGTTGCCATGCAGATGTCGGCGCTCGGGCTGATGCATCTTGTCACCTGCACCATTATCTATCTGCTGGTGGGCTATGGTTCGCGGGCGCTGCTGGCAAGCCGTCCACAGGCGGCAAGAATGGTCAGTCGATTCTCAGGGGGATTGATGGTGGTGATTGCGGCGCTGCTGTTGTTCGAGCAGATCCATTAAAAAGAAGCTGCGCCAGCCTGAGCTGGCGCAGAGATTCAGGCACGAATATCGTCGTACTCGCGGGTGTTATCAAACTCGTGTTTAGCAAACGGGCACAGCGGAATGATTTTGCGCTGTTCGGCGCGCATTTTCGCCACCACTTTTGCCACCAGCTTTTTACCCACGCCCTGCCCTTTCAGGCTTTCATCGACATCGGTGTGCTCAATGATACTCAGGTGTTCACCGGTAGGGACAAACACAATCTCGGCGACCTGATTGCCGTCAGCATCGTTGACGTAAAACTTGTTATGGCCTTCCAGAATTTCCATATGCTCTCACTTAGTCATGATGACGGTACTTAAGCGCCCCGCTCGGGCAGGTATCAATCACGCGCACCACCGTGGCAACGTCAACTTCATCCGGGATGATCCACGGTTTGCGCTTCAGGTTGAACAGCTTCCCGCTGCCGCGAACGCAGTTGCCGGAATGCTGGCAAATCGCCGTATTGAAGTAGACATCTATCTTCTCCCCGGTATAGACGCGATAACCCGCGTCCTGTAGTTCCTTATCCATGACATTGCCTCTATTTTTTTATATATGTTCGAGACTAAGCATAGACCTCCCCCCGATGAAAATCGCCAATCATTTCACCGTCACTTCATTGCGAATGCGGTTTTGAAACTCAGTCGACTGGGTAGCAAACTTTTGCAGTTTATCGTTGAGCTCAGCAATCACGCGCGGGCCGTCGCTTGAGCGTCCATAAAGGAAATCAAAATAGACCGTGCAGTCAGCTATCTTGCATAGCTTGTCATAGTCGTCCTGTAAATGGGGAAAATAGATGAAAATCAGCGCCTTAATTTTGGAGTGCAGATGAGTATTGTCACCGTTGATGCTGGCCTGTGTCCCGCGGAATTCCGCATCCTGCTTTCTCTTTATCTTTGCCAGAAAGAAATTAATACTCGCGATACGCTGCGTGTGCCACTCAATTTCCATCGCTAATAGCTCTTCATATTTCTGCAGCGTTTTCTGATGTTTTTCCTCCTCACGTTTTAGCTCAAATTCATTCAGCATTTTTTTCTCAATTTTCATTTCGGTACGCATGATGAGAAACCATCCGCCGCCCAAAACCAGAAAACAGACGATGAGAAGTAATAAAACGGCCATAGCGCTATTCATGCATCAACCTCTTCGTGAATGTGAAAACAAATGACGTCATGTAAGAGCGACACAACTGCGCAGTAATATTAAAAAAAATATGCTGGCATCAAAAAACGTTCGAGGATGAGGTTTATCGCAAAGCAGAAAGGCGAGAACCCCGGCCATTTTGCCGGGGTTCTGCAAACAAGAATGGGATTAGAAGGAGTACGCTACACCAACGCGGAAACGGGTCTGACGGTCGTCACGATCGTTGACACCTACGTTGCCCACTTCACCATATGGCGCCCAGTTTTTGTCGATTTTGTACGCCACTTTGACGTTGTATTCCTGAGAATACGGCTTGCTGTTATTACGATCTTTGCCTTCTGAACTGCGTGCGTAAACATAGTTCAGCTCGGTACGCCAGTCACCGAACACGTAGCCCGCCCATGCATCACCACGGTTGACTTTATCGTCGTTAACCGGCTTAGAAGGATTGCGGGTGTAGTCATAGCGATAACGTGCTGCCACGTAGAAGCCATTATCGAAGCTATATTGCACGCGCAGGTTTGGTTTATAGATAGAACGGCTGTCGTTACTTTCAATATTAAAGCCTGGCTGCACGGAGAAGTTTTTATTGAATTTATACTGGTAGCTAATCGACTCTTCATGACCGTTACCAACAAAATCTGCATACGGTTTATCGGTATTATCGCCGCCTGATTTCCACTTCGCTTCTACTGAAAAACCGAAGCCATTAGCAAAACGGTGAGAGACTGAAACGCGGTCGGCGTTAGTTTTGTCTGTCTTGCCACCATCAATAAATTCGTGACGCAAATCGACTGTTACTGCGGATGCGGCGAAAGATGCGCCACATAAAGCCATCATGACCAGAGATTTCTTAAACATTCAATAACCCTCAATTGGAATCATGTTTCATTTTTATGAAACTGCATTTTATTTTTTTAAGAAGTATATTTTAGTGATCAAGATCGTAAAGATTTATTTCAAGGATGAGGGAGATGGAATGACGTGACAGAGTTCAAGTAAAAAGCGATTGACTATGCATAAATAACGGCACAGATCACACCATAAGTTAATTTACAGTAAATTGACAAAAATACAGATAACGACATTAATCGTTTAAAATCAATTAATTAAAAAATATAATAACATCAGTTACTTGTTTTTAATTAATAATTCAGCAAGCTAACAATATAAAAATCAAGAATTAACCGAAGTTAAAATACATATTCGAAACATATCCTCACTACTCATTGGTAGTAAAAACCGAAGCTTTCTGGTTCACATTTTCAGGACAAACTCATTTCCGGATAACAGTTCCGTGTTATCCTGACGAGGTTATTTTCTTCTTACGTACTTCGAGGCCTGCATGCTGGAGAATGTGATCATCAGATAATCAGCCACCGACCTTTTCCGGCCGGACTGATTATCGCTGCGCTTAAAACCTACGCTTTCACCTACGGGTGTTGGCTCGTTTTCGCATATGATGATTAAACAGGTTCTTCAGTATGAATTTATCCCGTCAGGAACAACGTACCTTACACATTCTTGCCAAAGGTGGCCGTATCACGCACGTCCGTGATAGCTCGGGCCGCGTCACCGCCGTTGAATGCTACAGTCGCGAGGGGTTTCTGCTCAGCGACTGCACTCTCGCCGTGTTCAAAAAGCTTAAAACGAAAAAATTGATTAAGTCTGTGAACGGGCAGCCTTACCGCATCAATACCACCGGGCTGAACAATGTTCGCGCCCAGACCGATAACCGCTAATCCCCTCGCTGCCCTCTTTATCGGAGGGCAGTTTTATATCATGTCATCACAACCAGCTAGTAAGCCCGCACCCGCAGTGCTAATTCTGACTATACTGACGGTAATAAAACCGCCGAGCAGAGCGCGAAAATGCGAACAACTCTAACCACTTCATTCACAACGACCATCCCTGCCACTCTTCAGTTTGTGTTAAATATTGGAATGTTGTGCCTGGCCGTGATCCTGCTGGTTTTTCTTGGCAAGGAATCCTGGTTTCTGGCCAAAACCTTTTTAAATGCGGCCACCGTCAAAAGCTACGATTTTGTTGAAGGCTTGCTGACGTGGTTTCTGTACTTCGAATTTATTGCCCTAATCGTCAAATACTTTCAGTCCGGCAGCCATTTCCCGTTACGTTATTTTGTCTATATTGGCGTGACGGCGATTGTTCGTCTTATCATCGTGCACTACGATTCGCCGATGAACGTGCTGCTCTATTCCCTGTCGATTTTGATTCTGGTGATCACCCTTTGGGTCTGTAGCAGCTCCCGACTGGCGCGGGATTGATAACGAGCCCCCTGCGCTGTCAGCGAGAACCACGCTCGATACCTGACTCAATACGAACGGAAAACCACCGGGGGTTATCTTTATCATTGCTGGGTAATGACTCCAACTTATTGATAGTGTTTTATGTTCAGATAATGCCCGATGACTTTGTCATGCAGCTCCACCGATTTTGAGAACGACAGCGAC
>NZ_JBEFLV010000042.1:0-10967 GCF_040149365.1 Kluyvera huaxiensis | reverse complement strand
GAAATTCCTAAAATAAAAACGATAAAACATCTACCAGCATATCGCTGGTGCGGGTTATTTGTTTTTAGATTATTCACAAATCATAACATTTACTTTACTTTGAGAAGATTCCTGGCAAATTATACGTAACTTTACGGGATAGTTGATGCCGCCTGATCGTCTTCATTCTCATTTTTTATTTTTACCAGGTTCGTTAGGACGATGAAGTTCGAGGGTAATGGGTTAATTATCGTTACGCATTGAGTGAGGGTATGCCATGTCAACGATTATTATGGATATATGCAGTTACACGCGGCTAGGGTTAACCGGATACCTGGCCAGTCGTGGAGTGAAGAAGCGAGATATTGACAATGTAGACAGCGTAGACGGGCTTGCGGAAATCTGTAGCGCCCGACAACCCTCTGTCGTGTTCATTAATGAGGACTGCTTCATTCACGATGTGCAGAGTAGTCTGCATATCAAGCAGATCATTAATCAACATCCCAGAACTTTATTCATCGTTTTTATGGCTATTGCCAATATACATTTTGATGAGTATTTGATGGTACGGAGTAATCTGCTAATTAGCTCCAAATCGATAAAACCGGAAACGCTTGATATTATTCTAGGGAATTATCTGAAAAAAGAAACTGCAGATGCAAAGCAAACTAGCGTCTCCACATTGTCATTAAGCCGGACAGAATCAAGCATGCTGAAAATGTGGATGTCAGGCCAGGGAACGATTCAAATTTCCGACCAGATGAATATTAAAGCCAAAACGGTATCATCACATAAGGGTAATATTAAAAGGAAGATAAAAACGCATAACAAACAGGTTATCTACCACGTTGTTCGCCTGGCAGAGAACGTCACTTCGGGCATCTTTGTGAATATGCGCTAGGACTCGCGGGACAGGGAAACTGGCGGTATGTCTACCGCCAGACGTCTAATACTATTCGTTTACTTCAACAAAGATCCCATCAGGGTGCCCCAGCTCATTGAAGAACCAGATCCCCAGCGGATAATCCTCCAGCGCCACCAGATACATCGTTCCTTCATTGAACTGCTCAATGGCCAGAACAACACCGGAGCGACGTGGCCCCCCATCGGTCTTGACCGTCACACGATCGTTAACTTGCATAAACGTCATCTCCTGATTGGTTTAGCCCAGTGTAGAACAAAATCGTCGGGCTGACAGCGCATTGCTGCATAACCGTCTATTAATCCGTCGCTTACCGTTAATCGCTCAAAAAATAAGCAAAACCATTCAACAGATGTATACTTATACAGGGAGTGAAAAAAAGGTACTGATGATGAAAACGACCATTAACCCCCGGGGGGTAAATGTTGATGCGCTGCTGGCGGCCATCAACGAGATTAGCGAAAGCGAAATTCATCGTGCGGCGAGTGACCCGCATCATGTTAGCGTGGACGGTCGCGAATACCATACCTGGCATGAGCTGGCGGAGGCCTTCGAGCTGGATATTCATGATTTCAGCATCACAGAAGTGACGCGCTAGGCGGGTAAAAAAATCCCGACACCTACGCGTCGGGATCAACCTTGCCGAAGCAAGAAGCATTGAAATATTCGTTACATCAGGAAATCTGACGTGGATGAAACATTATCTTCGTTTATTTCGAATGACAAGAATTATTCACCTAATAAATAAGTATGACCGGACATCCGTCCTTCATACCATTTCTCGTAACAACGTTAAAAATCAGATAGTTGATGACTATTCATTCAGAAAATCCTCACTCATGGTTTGAGATTTTTCTTAGGGTTTATTTTATCCATAAGTAAAATTTATGTGCTATGGCCCCTGTCGTCGACTTTGCTCTTAATCTTCCGTGCTGACACGGTTGCGCCCGCCTTTCTTCGCTTGATACAAACGGCTATCGGCGATGGATTGCAAATGCTCAAAGTCGTATTGGTAAAGTTCTTCGCTACAGCACACCCCGAGCGAAGCGCTGACCCGGATAGTCTGTTTCTTACCGACCAGAATTTCACGGGCATTGATGCTTTCGCGAATACGCTCGGCTACGACGCGGGCCTGTTCCAGAGACGTTTCCGGCAGCACAATACAGAACTCTTCCCCACCGACACGCCCGGCAATATCGTGCTTGCGGATTTTGTTCATAATCACTCGCCCGATATACACCAGCACCCGATCGCCGGCCTGATGGCCATACTTATCATTGATGCTTTTGAAGTGGTCAAGATCGAGCTGAATCACCGCCATCGGCTGGTTGTTCTGTTGGCAAAGCGCCAGCGCTTTGCCCGCACGCTCAAACAGCGCAGCGCGGTTATACAAACGCGTCAGCATGTCATGCCATGCACGCCATTCCAGCGAATCCTGCAGCGACGACATATTGCGGACCATACGGCGAATCACCGCCCACGAGATCAACAACATAGAGGTAAACAACAGCCACAGGAGCGTCAAGGCGATACTGATGCTGCCGAAATCTCCGCGTATGCCATCATCGAGACTATGAATACGCAGCAGCACACCGTCAAAGTTACGCAGCTTTTCCCAGCTGATAAAACGCGAAAGCTGGCGCACGCTGCCTTCATTGTCACTCTCATAAGCGTGTGAAAGCTGAGCCTGCACTTCCTGTGAGAGCTGAACGCGCCGTGAGGGAAGCTGCTCGGAAGAAGCAATGAGATTCATGCGGCGGTCGTAGAGCTGGTATTCACCGTCGTCCTCGCCTTCTATCGACTGTATGAGAAACTGGGCCATTTCGTTGACCGACAGCTGGATAGCCAGCACGCCGTACCAGTACTGTTCAAAATCCAGCGGAGCAGAGGCAATGACCATCTCTGCACTCGGTGGTTTGTCCTGATTAAAGGTGGTGAGCCATTTGACGCCGCGATCCGGGTTATTACGCTGGGATTGGGTGGTAAACCACTGGCTAGTGACCAACTTGTAATAGTATTCCGTAATGCTTCCGCGCTGTTCGTCCTCAGTGCTGAGATAGAACCCCGCGCGGGAAACGTAAATCATGTGCGTCTCGAAACGAGAAACATGCTGGCGAGTTAGCGATGAGAGCCGCAGCAGATAGCCCAGCTCGATGCTCGCCATAAACTCATTCCCCAGCAGCGCGTTATCGCGCGACAGCAGATGCGTGTTTTCGACGAACGCATCCGACACGCCGGTGAGCGGCAGAGTTCGGTTGTTATTGAGGGAAATTCGCCAATCCGGTAGGGCGCGCTGATGTTCGAATTGCTGTTCCGCTGTACGCAGAATTTCAAAAGCCAGAGGGATCTGAAGCGCCGACTGCATACCGTTACGGAAAAACAGCAGCCTGTCAGTGTTGAACTGTAGCTGTGCATCCATGTCGTTAGCGACGTTTTTTAGGTTATTACGCTGGCTGGAGATATAGGCATCTTCCAGTACGATGATTTCACGCCAGGTCAAAAGTGTCGAAAAAAACATCACTATCAGAAAGCAGATGTTCACGACCCGTTCAGGTCGTATGCGCCGGGTCAGCCTCGCCCACATTCCAGGAGGTGAGGCAGTGGTCTTTACCGTTAAGGGATGCACTTTTGCCCCCTGTGCTTACTGCTTATCACCACAACGCTCTCTCTTTTGACGCTTGTCTGCTGCTGATAATTCATGATGCTCCAAGACTTCATGCTACGACAAAGATTCTGAAATATGCAGTTCGATACTCGCAATCATTCACATCGAAGGAAGACGAGTATAAATCGCCCGGCAAACGCCGGGCGTAGACGCGGTCATTACGTCTTTTCTTGTTTATGAATATCGCCGGGGATCAGCTCATCTTCGCGGAAAGCTTCCCGCTTGACGCCGAATCCATCATACCAGCGGCATTCAACCATCCCGCTGGCATATCCCGTTACGACCATCTTCGGCCCGCCGCTTTTGGGCCTGACTTCATCACTGACCAAAAAGACCATTATTGCCTCCGGTATCAGGGTGAAACTGTTTCACCTTAGCCGATTCCTGATCGGTTTGCGTAGCGGGGCAGCATTTTTTATACATTGCTCTGACGCAGACGTGAAATCCCATTTACCACCGTCAGCACGATGGCGCCGAGGATAAAGCCCAGCACCAGGTTTATCAGCGTTGGCAGCAGCATCGCCACCCAAGAGGCTTGCTGTGCAGAGAATGCCTCAATCGCGTGATGCAGTGGGCCAACGCCGTGAACCACAATCCCACCACCGACCAGAAACATTGCCAGCGTACCGACCACCGAGAGAATCTTCATCAGCCACGGCGCAACCACCAGCAGCCCTTTCCCTAGCCCCTGCGCCAGCGCATTACGCTTTTCTACTAGCCAGTAGCCCATATCATCAAGCTTCACGATAACGCCAACAAGGCCATAAACCCCTACCGTCACCAGTATCGCGATGCCGGATAAAATCAGCACCTGATTGAGCAGCGGCGCTTCGGCAACAATGCCCAGAGTGATAGCCACGATCTCCGCCGACAGAATGAAATCCGTCCGGATAGCCCCCTTCACCTTATCGCGCTCGTAGCTACCGGGATCTTGTTGAGCAATCGCTTCCAGACGCTGTTGGCGCGCGTTGTCATCATCTTTATGCTTACGCTCATGCAGCGTATGCATCACTTTTTCAACGCCTTCAAAACAGAGGTAGGCGCCACCAATCATCAACAGCGGCGTTACCGCCCAGGGAATAAAGGCGCTAATCAGCAGTGCCAATGGCACCAGAATGACCTTATTGAGCATCGATCCTTTGGCGACACTCCACACCACCGGCAGCTCGCGGTTCGCACGGACGCCAGAGACCTGCTGAGCGTTGAGCGACAAATCATCGCCCAATACGCCAGCGGTTTTCTTCGCCGCCAGTTTGCCCATCATGGAGATATCGTCCAGTAAGGTGGCGATATCATCTAATAACGTTAATAAGCTACTTCCTGCCACAAGTGACATCCTTCATTTTTGTATTGATAACAAAGTATGAAGCAAAAAAGCGCCGGGAGTAAGCGATACATATTCATAACATAAAGACAACATCAATCCCTGAATTAAAGCACTCGCCAGCGCGGTAGTTTTGGCGTTTACTATCTGCCTGCTTGCTATTTTGCCGTGAGGAAGTATGCGTTTTAAACATCTGTTGCCGCTGGTTGGCGCGCTATTCGCGTTATACATCATTTGGGGATCGACCTACTTTGCCATCAGCATTGGCGTGGCCAGTTGGCCACCGCTAATGATGGCGGGCGTACGCTTTCTCTCAGCGGGCATCGTACTGTTCATTTTTCTGCTGGCGACCGGTCACCGCCTACCGGCACCAAAGCCGCTGTTAAATGCAGCGCTGATTGGCGTACTGCTTTTGGCTATCGGTAACGGCATGGTAACAGTCGCCGAACATCAGCATGTGCCTTCCGGTATCGCGGCGGTAGTGGTGGCCACCGTGCCATTATTTACCCTGTGCTTTAGCCGCTTTTTTGGTATCGCCACGCGTAAACTGGAGTGGATGGGGATTGCCATCGGTCTTGCCGGAATTGTTCTGCTCAATAGCGGCGGCAACCTCAGCGGTAATCCTTGGGGGGCATTGATGATTTTAATCGGTTCCCTGAGCTGGGCGTTTGGCTCGGTGTACGGCTCGCGGATTACGCTGCCGAGCGGAATGATGGCCGGGGCCATTGAAATGCTGGCCGCCGGAATTGTTCTGATGGCAGCCTCGCTGTTGAGCGGGGAACGTCTGACCGCCATGCCCGATTTACGCGGTTTCCTCGCGGTGGGTTATCTGTCGGTATTTGGTTCGATTATCGCCATTAATGCCTACATGTATCTTATCCGCAACGTCACTCCGGCGGTGGCGACCAGCTACGCGTACGTTAACCCAGTGGTCGCCGTGCTGTTAGGCACCAGCTTTAACGGCGAAAATTTGTCCGCCATAGAGTGGCTGGCGCTGGCGATTATCATTGCGGCGGTGGTGCTGGTCACGCTCGGCAAGTATCTGTTCCCGGCGAAAAGTGTGGCTATTGCGTGTCCGACGCAGAAATAAAAGTCAGACAAGAAATCCCTTGAGTACCGATCTGCGCGCTGCCGTCGCCGCCGCAGATCCACTCCTCCAGACGCTCACACAGCGCAGCGTCACTAAGCTTCATTCGTCCCCGTAACGCGCATTCCCACACGACCAGTACGCGCCAGCCCTGCTCACTGAGCAGCCTCATATCGCGCGCATCGCGCAAAACATTGCCGTTAATTTTATGCAGCCAGAATTCAGTTCGGGTGGCCGGGACTTTAAACAGGTAACAGTCGTGATGATGCCAGAAGCAACCGTGGGTAAAGACCACGCAGCGGTAGTCACTGAGGGTAAAATCGGGGCGGCCCGGAAGACTGCTGTCCTGCGCTAACCAGCGCAGACCAAGCGAATCCAGCAAAGCCGCCATCCGTTTTTCTATAGCCGTATTCTGCGCGCCAATCGCGCGCATATTCTTACTGCGGGTGGCCTTATCGTGAACGTCTGCCATCGTTCTTGTCCGCATCACGTAGCGCTACGGCCTGCAAAATGCGCGATTCCAGCAGGCGAGCAACGGCGGCAAACACCGGTACGATAACGGAATTGCCAAACTGGCGATAGGCTTGAGTATCTGACACCGGGATGCGAAAACGGTATCCCTGCGGTGATTCAAAACCCATCAGACGTGCGCATTCACGCGGCGTCAGACGACGCGGGCGATGCAGTTGGTTTTGCGGGTCGTCAAAGTCTTTCTCGCCCAACGAACGATCCCATCCTCTGTCGACGAGGATCTCGGCACCATCCTTGTAATAACGCGCTGAGAGCGTACGCGCGACGCTGTTTGCCCGCGTAGGATCGACCAGACCATAGCCAAAACCGTTGCCCTTCTGCTGGTGCTTTTGGGCATAGCGATAGAGATATTTCCATAGCACCGGCGTCAGGATAAATTTTGGATTGACCGTTGGCTCCAGTAATTCCGCAAAACCAGGACGATGTTCCGGGTAAAGCGCGGGAATATCGCGCAGAGTAAACCCTTCTTGCAGCCCTAAATCCCGGCGAAAACCTACCAGCACAATACGTTCGCGGTGCTGGGGCAGGAAATGTTGACCATCAATAATTTTCGGATCGTCAGCTCCCATTGCCGCTGCATCTGCCACCTCATAACCCAGCTCATCCAGAGTCTGCATGATGACCCGGAAGGTTTTCCCGTTATCATGGCTTTTCAGGTTTTTGACGTTTTCCAGCACAAAAATGGGCGGCCTGCGAGCGTCAATAATACGTACCACATCAAAGAACAGCGTTCCCTGGGTATCGCAGGCAAACCCGTGTGCCCGTCCCATGGCGTTCTTTTTCGACACCCCCGCCAGCGAGAATGGCTGACAGGGAAAACCTGCCAGCAGGACATCATGCTGGGGGATAGACTGCAGAATATGTGCCCTGGCCTCGCTGTCGCTGGTTTCGGGATGGTGGCTCAGCGTAACGTCGCGAATGTCGGCATTAAATTGATGTTCCTGCGGATCGCAGTACCAGTTGGCTTTATAGGTCCGCACCGCATGTTTGTTCCACTCGCTGGTAAATACACACTGTCCACCGATGGCTTCAAAACCGCTGCGGATCCCACCGATTCCAGCGAAGAGATCGACAAAACGAAACGCATAATGCGGATGATGCGCCGGTGGTTTCGGCAGCATCGCCGCCAGATGCGCACACTCATTTTCGCTCAACCGGGTATTGGCGCGCGATAACGCGACGACGCGTTTGATGATAGCCGGGCTCCAGTGCTGTTCCCCCACAGCAATCAGCTCGGCGACAACGGTCTTAAGATCGTAAATTTCCAGAATATGCTGGAGCAGCGCCTGAGCATCCGGTTCAGGGCTCGCCGCCACCTCGTTTATTAAGACTCGCTGTTGCATAAAATTGACCAGATACAGAAAAAGGAAAATAAGCCTGAGATTATCATAAGTTGGGCAGATCTTGCGCCGCGAATCGTCTGAGCACACCGGCATCCAGCGAGTCAGGGTCTCCGCTCAATTCGGCACCCAGTTTGGCCATAAAGTGCACCAGAAAATCGGCGTTGCGCTGTGCTATTTCACGCCCCTTTGCCGTTTGCATTGTTTCCGGCAGACGCAGTAATTTAGTCTGGAAATGGTCAAGGGCGTAAGCTTTATCATCCAGCGAGCGACTCTCGGCAAAAGGGTCATCGGCATTGAATAGCGCGGTATTCATGGCACCAGAGACCGCAAAGACGCGCGCCAGACCTATAGCCCCCAGCGCCTCAAGGCGATCGGCATCTTGTACAATTTTGGCTTCTATCGTTTGCGGTGTAATTTGCGCGCTAAAGCTATGCGCTTCGATAGCATGGGCAATGGCGGCGTGGTGTTCGACAGGAAGCTGCGGGAAATCGCTCAATAAAATCTGTACCGTCCGCTCGGCGGATAGGAGAGAAGAACGGGCGCGGTCAGGATGATTTTTCGGCAGACTGACCAAATCGTGAAAATAGCTGGCGAAGAGAACGACGGTCAGACAAACCGACTGCCCGTCGGCAATCTGCTGCGCGGACCGCCATACCCGGCGGAAATGGGCAATATCATGCGAAGCATCGCCGCCGTCATAATGTTGTTCAAACCACAACTCAATGTGTTGCTGCCACGTCGTGAGATCCATTCCATCGCTACCTAAAGATGTAAGCCGGACCCCAGCATAGCAATATTACGAGCGCTCTTCCTGTTCAGCCGTGCGAGGACGCGTATACCAGGCGATGCCCCCCAACAGTAAACCCACGATACTCAGTAACAGAAAACCCAGTAGCGCCCCCAGCCATTTGCCGCTGGTAGAACCAATCTCACCGTCAAGGGTTGCCCCAGGGATGCTTTGTACTGCGCTGATGACCCAAATGTAACGCACCATCGCCCAGACAAAGTAACCGCAAAATGCGTAGAAAACCCAGAGCGCCAGTCTACCGCCAGGGCTGCGATTCATCCTTTCTTCCATAAACCACTCTCATCACACGAATAATACCAACGGCAATAACGTCACCAGACAAAAATGTGACAACAATCACATTATAGCAATTTAAGCCGCTCGCGATAGTCTCTGGTTCGACCTTAACGCGATGAAATGGCGCTCAGTTGATCCGCGGCAATGTTGTCGTCCAGCGCGATGAACATTGCTATCACATACCGCGAGGCCATATCTTATGTATCTCGCCAGCTATTTTTCTTCACGCCATTATTTTTTATTCTTGTCATTTATCGGCAAATACATACTTCATGTTTTTATATATCACACTTATCATTCACCCCACCAATAAAATAAACCACCTAACGACACCTATGTTTCTCATTTAAAACATGCCATGATTCACATTGTTATTAGTCTTTTGTGATGCATGGAATCTTTTATTTACTTCATCTTCCCGACGGTACACGTGTATCGCCGGGATTTTTTTATATCATACATTCTCAATACATTCATCAAGAGCATAAGCCTGAGTGCCGCACCATATAAAATATATGCATAACAACATGTTAAATACACAAGGAAAATGAAATGACACCTACCATATTAAATTTATTATAAATGAAATATGTTGAAATATTTAATATAGTTTACTTACATTTATATCGTGAAATAAAATGAACCCCCAATATATTATTCAATCCAGTAACGCCGGATGACGTTACTTTATTCACATGCGTTATAATGCAAAGGAAAATATAATGAAAATTAAAGCACTGGCAGTGTTGTTCCCCGCTTTA
Source organism: Kluyvera huaxiensis (assembly GCF_040149365.1). Classification (NCBI taxonomy): domain Bacteria; kingdom Pseudomonadati; phylum Pseudomonadota; class Gammaproteobacteria; order Enterobacterales; family Enterobacteriaceae; genus Kluyvera; species Kluyvera huaxiensis. The sequence goes on along the minus strand of NZ_JBEFLV010000042.1, from coordinate 1,271 downwards.
TTGATCGCAGGCGCGGTTAATGCGGCTGAACTATATAATAAAGACGGCAATAAACTTGATCTTTACGGCAATCTTGATGCCCGTCACACCTTCTCTGATAACGCAGGCGATGATGGCGACGAAACCTACGTGCAGCTTGGTTTTAAAGGCGAAACGCAAATCAACAGCGAGCTGACTGGCTATGCTCAGTGGGAGTACAAAACCTACGCTAACGACACCGAGAATGCAGGCGATAACTCCTTCAACCGCCTTGCCTTTGCGGGGCTGAAGTATGCTAACTACGGTTCCTTCGATTACGGTCGTAACTACGGTACGATCTACGATATTGAAAGCTGGACCGATATGCTGCCGGTATTCGGTGGCGATTCCTACACCTGGTCCGATAACTTTATGGTGGGTCGTACCAACGGCGTTGCTACCTACCGTAACACCGACTTCTTTGGCGAAGTCGAAGGCTGGAACTTCGCGCTGCAGTACCAGGGCAATAACGAAGATGGCTCAAATCATCAGGAAGGGACTAAAAACGGTCACAATGACGTTCGTTTCCAGAACGGCGATGGCTACAGTATGTCTACCACCTATGAATTCGGCGAAGCTTTCCCTGTGCTGCAGGGCCTGAGCGTCGGTGCAGCATACGGTGCTTCTGACCGTACCAACGACCAGGTTAATTCCCGCGGGACATACAATAACTACGGTAATGGCAAAAACGGCAGCGTTCGCGCTGGCGGCGATACGGCTGAAGTTTGGACTCTGGGCGCGAAATACGATATCAACAACATCTATCTGGCGATGATGTATGCTGAAACCCGTAACATGACACCGTTTGGTGACGATGGTATCGCTAACAAAACGCAAAACTTTGAAGTCACAGCACAGTACCAATTCGACTTTGGCCTGCGCCCATCTCTGGCCTGGGTCTATTCCCGTGGTTATGATGTCGGTGTCCACCACAATGACAGCGGTTCCTACCTGACCGACCAGGATCTGGTAAACTACGTTGATGTTGCTGCGTCCTACTACTTCAACAAAAACATGTCCACTTATGTTGATTTCAAGGTTAACCTGCTGGATAGCTCATCCAACTTCTACCATGCTAACGGTATCTCTACCGATAACGTCCTCGGCATGGGTCTGAACTACCAGTTCTAACCCGGCGACGAAAAAAGCCCGCATTATGCGCAATGCCGTTCACTTAAGCGGAGCAGCATGACGGTTAACCGGATAGCGGGTTTTTGATATTTTAACCGCCCTCGGCCTTGATGGTCGGGGGC
>NZ_JBEFLV010000041.1:0-11271 GCF_040149365.1 Kluyvera huaxiensis | reverse complement strand
ACTGTCGTTCTCAAAATCGGTGGAGCTGCATGACAAGGTCATCGGGCATTATCTGAACATAAAACACTATCAGTAAGTTGGAGTCATTACCAGATTTTGGCAAAATATCATTGTTTATCAAAGCCGTCACTATGTCAGAAATTCGTTTTATATGATTTAAGTTAAATCTTGAATTGGTATTGGTTTTGACGGATGAGGATAAAAAATTAATCCTGCTCAGCCTGTTTTTGCTGCCCTTCGCGTAATCATAGACATATTCAGTATGATTAACAGGGAGATTGTTAAATTTATCGGCCGGTATCAGATTATCTTTAACTGAAATCTCATTGACGGTATTTTTTGCCATTTCTGTCTACCTGATGACAAGGTACAAGGATGGATCTGTGGGGAAAAAATGGCGGCAGTGAAGAGAAAACCTGGGATTGTTTATTCCTCGCTCAGAGTGAAGGGTGAAAAATCATGGGTGTAAATTTTTAATTACGATTTTATCACCATTTTTTTGCATTAAATTGGCTTGTGTAAATAAATCTGTACGTATTTTGGATTGAAATCTTTACTGGTTATGATATTGTGGTTTCACCTCATTGAGGAAACAACTATCGCAAACGAGCCATAACAGGTAATGCCATCATGCAAAAAGACGCGCTGAACAACGTAAATATCGCCGATGAACAGGTTTTGATCACCCCGGATCAACTGAAAGCTGAATTCCCGCTCACCGTAGAGCAGGAAGCGCAGATCGCCCAATCACGTAAAACGATTTCTGACATTATCGCCGGTCGCGATCCGCGCCTGCTGGTAGTGTGTGGGCCTTGCTCTATTCACGATCCTGAAGCTGCCATCGAATACGCGCGTCGATTTAAAACCCTTGCGGAAGAGGTCAGCGATAGCCTCTACCTGGTTATGCGTGTCTATTTTGAAAAGCCTCGTACCACCGTGGGTTGGAAAGGGCTTATCAACGATCCGCATATGGATGGCTCGTTTGATGTGGAAGGTGGTTTGAAAATTGCGCGTCGCCTGCTGGTTGAGCTGGTAAGCATGGGGCTGCCGCTGGCAACTGAAGCGCTGGATCCGAACAGCCCGCAATACCTGGGCGATCTGTTTAGCTGGTCGGCGATTGGTGCGCGTACCACTGAATCGCAGACTCACCGCGAAATGGCTTCCGGTCTGTCGATGCCGGTAGGCTTCAAAAACGGTACCGACGGTTCTCTGGCGACGGCAATTAACGCCATGCGCGCTGCTGCAATGCCGCACCGTTTTGTCGGTATCAACCAGGCCGGTCAGGTCTGCCTGCTGCGTACTCAGGGCAACCCGGATGGTCACGTGATTCTGCGCGGTGGCAAAAAGCCGAACTACGGTCCGGAAGACGTGGCGCAGTGTGAAAAAGAGATGGAACAAGCAGGACTGCGTGCATCGCTGATGGTAGATTGCAGTCATGGTAATTCCAATAAAGACTACCGCCGTCAGCCTGCGGTGGCGGAATCCGTTGTCGCACAGATCAAGGACGGTAATCGTTCTATTATCGGTCTGATGATTGAGAGCAACATTCACGAAGGCAACCAGTCTTCCGAGCAGCCGCGCTGTGATATGAAATACGGCGTATCAGTAACCGATGCCTGCATCAGTTGGGAAGCTACGGATGCGCTGCTGCGTGAACTCGACAAGGATTTACGCGGCCATCTGGCGGCTCGTCTGGCGTAAGAGGATAGTATGGTTGCTGAACTGACCGCGCTGCGCGATCAAATTGATGTCGTTGATAAAGCGTTGCTGGATCTGCTGGCAAAGCGTCTTGAACTGGTCGCGGAAGTCGGTGAAGTCAAAAGTAAGTATGGCTTGCCGATTTACGTCCCGGAGCGCGAAGCTTCGATGCTGGCTTCGCGCCGCAAAGAAGCGGCGGCGATGGGCGTTCCGCCTGACCTGATTGAAGATGTTCTGCGCCGCGTGATGCGCGAGTCCTACTCCAGTGAAAACGACAAGGGATTTAAAACCCTATGTCCGTCGCTGCGCCCGGTGGTGATTGTCGGCGGTGGCGGCCAGATGGGGCGGCTATTTGAAAAAATGCTCGGTCTGTCTGGCTACCTGGTTCGTACGCTGGAAAAAGAAGACTGGTCGCGCGCGCCGGAGCTGGTGGCGGACGCTGGTATGGTTATCGTTAGCGTGCCGATCCACGTCACCGAGCAGGTGATTGAGAAACTGCCTCCGCTGCCGGCAGATTGCATTCTGGTTGATCTTTGTTCGGTGAAAGCTGGGCCATTGCAGGCGATGTTGTCGGCGCACAGCGGCCCCGTTGTTGGGTTGCACCCGATGTTTGGGCCGGATAGCGGGAGCCTGGCAAAACAGGTTGTCGTGTACTGTGATGGCCGCCAGCCGGAAGCGTATCAGTGGTTCCTCGAACAGATTCAGGTTTGGGGGGCGCGTTTACACCGGATTAGCGCGGTTGAACACGATCAGAACATGGCGTTTATCCAGGCGCTGCGCCACTTCGCAACCTTTGCCTACGGCCTGCATCTAGCGGAAGAGAACGTGCAACTGGAGCAGCTGTTGGCGCTCTCCTCGCCGATTTATCGCCTTGAGCTGGCGATGGTTGGGCGACTGTTTGCCCAGGATCCGCAGCTGTATGCCGATATCATCATGTCATCTGGCAATAACCTGGCGCTGATTAAACGCTACTACCAGCGCTTCGGTGAGGCTATTGGCTTGCTGGAACAAGGCAATAAACAGGCGTTTATTGATAGCTTCCGCAAAGTTGAACATTGGTTCGGTGATTACGCGCAACGTTTCCAGAGTGAGAGCCGCGTCCTGTTACGACAGGCGAATGACAACCGGCAGTAATCGAAACTGTATATACTTGAAAGCCAGGGGAAATCCTCTGGCTTTTTTTATGGGATAAAGACGATGGCTGACGCAAACCTGCTGTTTGATTACACCGGACATCTGCCGGAATGCCCGACATGGAGCGATGCCGAGCAGGCGCTGTACTGGGCCGATATTATGGAGTGTGAAATTCACCGCTACGCGCTGGCGACCGGCGAGCACCAAATCCTCCAGTTTCCGGAAGAGGTCGGCTGTTTTTCCCTGCGGGAGAAGGGCGGCTTTATCGTCGCGTTGCGTAGCGCTATCTGGCTCGCCGATAGCCGCGGTCTGCTGGTGCATAAAATCTGTGATAACCCAAGCAATCCTCAGCTCGCACGCTTTAACGACGGCGGCACGGACCGGGATGGCCGTTTTTATGCCGGTACATTCTGGGGGCCGGGCGATTACAACGGCGCGCTGCTGGTCCGTGTGGACAATCAACTTAAGCCGAAGGTTATTCAGTGTGATATTCATGGTGCCAACGGCCTGGCATTCAGCGAAGACAAGCGCTGGATGTACACTTCCGATACGCCGAATGCCGTGATTTATCGTACGCCACTGGATGAGCAGGGTGAGCCTGGCCGGCGAGAAGTGTTCCGTAAGTTTACTGCCGGTGAAGGTATTCCCGATGGGGCGGCGATAGATGAGGAAGGCTGCTACTGGAGTGCGATGTTTGACGGTTGGCGAGTGGCACGGTTTTCACCAGAAGGCGTACAGCTTGAGGAATATCGTTTGCCAGTACGTTGTCCGACGATGGTCTGCTTTGGCGGAGCGGATATGCGCACGTTATTTATTACCACCACGCGAGAAAATATGTCGGCGGCAGAAGTGGCGCAGTATCCGCTTTCAGGCGCCATCTTCACGCTACCGGTGACGGTGGCAGGCATGAAGAAGACGCCATTTATCGAAGCTTAAATCGGGTCAACCGGCACGACGTTTTCGCTGGGGTAGCTCCCCAGCACTTTCATCGAACGGGTAATACCGGACAGCTCTTTCAGCGCCTTTTGCATTGGCAGCGCTTCCAGGTTGGCCTGAATATCGAGATAAAACATCTCTTCCCACGGATTACCGTGGATAGGACGAGACTCGAGTTTGGTCATAATCAGTTTATGGTTACGCAGCACCAACAGTGCTTCTACCAACGCACCGGCTTGTTGCCCGGTGGCAATCAGCAGCGTGGTTTTTGCCGGTACCTGATCGGAGACATTGACGGCCTTACGGGCCAACACCAGGAAGCGGGTGATGTTTTGCGTCTGATTAGCCTGGCAGTGCTCCAGCACTTGTAATCCGTACAGCTTACCGCCAGCTTCGCTGCCTAGTGCGGCTACGGTAGGGGAGTTGGTCTGCGCAACTTTTTCCATCGCAGCTGAAGTGCTCTCGGTATATTCAATTTTCCACTGCGGGTAGTGGCTCAGGAACTGGCTACACTGCTGGAACGGCTGAGGATGGCTGTAGACCGTTTCAATGGTTTCCAGCGTTGTCCCGGCGCTAACCAACAGGCAGTGGTCAATAGGGACCGTCATTTCACCTACGATGGACAAGCTGGTGTGCTGCAGCAGATCGTAAACATCGTTAATACCGCCGGAGCTGGTGTTCTCGATAGGCACAACGGCATAGTCGGCCTGTCCGGTTTCAACCTGATTAAAGATATCGGCAAACTTCAAACAGCCGCTTTCAATGAACTGCTCGAAGTGACGTGCGGCATACTGACGCGCCGCCAGGTGTGAGTACGAACCTTTTGGGCCAAGAAAAGCGATACGTGCCGAGTGCGGATTGATCTGGTTTAAATGCTGCTGCAATAAGGTCTGTTGGGTGAGAACGGAATCCTCAATAATCAGCTGGAACAGGCGAGTAATATAGTGCGCATCAAGCTGGTGTGTTTTGCCGATGGTAATCAGGCGCTCCAGCAGGTCACGTTCGCGATCGATATCGCGTACCGGGCGATGAGACGCCAGTTTGGCTTTACCAACCTCAATGGCGAGTCCGCGACGTTCTGCCAGCAGGCTCACTAATTTCTCATCCAGCGCGCTTATCTTATCGCGTATCGCCAGTAACGGGTTTTCCGAAGTCATCATGTTTGCCTTTCTTGTTATCAATAAAAAAGGCCCCCCGGGTGGGAGGCCTTATTGTTCGTCTTCGCATTCTTTATCACACGACGAAACGCCTCCCATTCAGGGGAAGGTAAAAAAGAATGCGAAGAAAAACGGTAGCAATTTCACGGCTGATTAAATCCTTAACGTAGTGAGGTTTTACAGTACCTGCTCTGTTTTCGTTCTGTCAATAAAAAACGCGCCCGAAGGCGCGTTGGCGTGACACATTAAAGTTCAAAGTTCGGTTTACTCTTCTTCAACTTCCACGAAGCTTGCGTCTTTCACTGATGTTGCTGCGCGACGGGCTTCCCCTTTGTGTTGCACCTTATTTAGCTGCCGTTCCAGCTTGTTGATCAATTCGTTAATGGCGGTATACATATCCTCGTGTTTTGCGCTGGCGACGAGATGCCCGTTCGGGGTGTTCATCGTGGCATCAGCAACAAAACCCTGCGGTTCTTTCGACAGAATGATATGAGGATTGATTAACTGAGTTTGCCATTTTTCCAATTTGGCGAGACGGTCTGCGACATGCTGGCGGATAGCCGGAGTAATTTCCATTTGTTTACTGGTAATGTTCATTGTCATAAATTTTACCTCTTGTCTTTCCGTCTTGGTGATTCCAGCATACCTCGGATTTGCTTAAAATGTGTGATATTGATCACATTATTTTGTCACTTTTTGTCAGTGCATTCATTTTGTGAGTCAGGACAGGAAGAAGTGATTTTTTACTTGTCGGATCGAGAAATACAAGCCATATTTGATAGGATGACTTGCCGCTAAACCGCTTCAGCAAGTGATTAAAATGGATAAAAAAACGGCAGCCATCGGGCTGCCGTTTTGCTTTTGATGATAGCTTGATCAGGACTGCGTATTTTTGCTGTTGGCGGCAATGATTTTCGCCACTTTGTCAGCCTGTGCGGTCATCTGCATTTCGCGGTATGCGTTTTCCATCTTCGGCAGCGCGTCGCGCGTCGCCTGAGTATCAGGGTAGTTACGCATCATGTTTTCGGTACGGTTAACTACCGCAACCCATGCACCGCGCGCGGTGTAGTAATCGACAACGGAAAGCTCATACTTCGCCAGACGATCTTTCAGGAAAACCAGACGTTTGTTGGCATCGGTCACATACTGACTGTTCGGATAGCCGCGCACCAGCTTCGAGAAGTCGTTGAATGCGTCACGTGCGTGCTGCGGGTCACGGTCGGAGCGATCAACCCCAAAGAAACCCTGCAGTGCGCTATCATCCAGCGCCATGTTAGTCAGACCGCGCATGTACATCACATAGTCGATGTTTGGATGCGTTGGGTTCAGACGGATGAAACGGTCAATGGCGGCCTGAGCCAGCGGCAGATCGGCATTTTTGTAGTATGCGTAGATCAGATCCAGCTGAACCTGCTGAGAATATGGCCCAAATGGATAGCGGTTATCCAACGCTTCCAGTTGCGTTATTGCCTGTTTCCAGTTACCGTCCTGGAGCTTTTGCTGAGCAGTTGCGTAGATTTCATTAGGCGGATTATCAGGAACCTCTTCCTTTGAACCAGAGCACCCCGCCAAAGCCAGGCTCAACGTGGCCGCTGCCACCAGATATTTCATGCGCGTCATGACGTTTTGACTTTCCTCAAAATGTTTATACGGGATATTCACAGTTCCTGTTCCCGACTAAGACCAGCTACAATAGCACACTATATTAAACGGCAAAGCCGTAAAAACCCAACGTTAACGAAGAAGCTGTATATGGCACAACGAGTACAACTCACCGCAACGGTGTCCGAGTCACAACTCGGTCAACGCTTAGATCAGGCTTTGGCCGAAATGTTCCCTGATTATTCGCGATCGCGCATAAAAGAGTGGATCCTTGACCAACGCGTTCAGGTAAACGGCAAAGTTTCTGACAAGCCGAAAGAGAAAGTCATGGGTGGCGAGAATGTCGCTATCGATGCCGAAATTGATGAAGATATCCGCTTTGAAGCGCAGGATATCCCGCTCGATATCGTTTATGAAGATGAAGACATTATTGTCATCAACAAGCCGCGTGGTTTTGTCGTGCACCCTGGTGCCGGTAATCCGGACGGCACGGTGCTGAATGCGCTGCTGCATTATTATCCGCCGATTGCCGACGTACCGCGCGCTGGTATTGTGCATCGTCTGGATAAAGACACCACCGGCCTGATGGTGGTGGCAAAAACTGTTCCCGCTCAGACCCGTCTGGTGGAGTCGCTGCAGCTGCGCGAAATTACCCGTGAGTACGAAGCTGTGGCTATTGGCCATATGACAGCCGGGGGTTCCGTTGAAGAGCCGATCAGCCGTCATCCAACCAAGCGCACGCACATGGCGGTGCACCCTATGGGTAAACCGGCGGTCACGCACTATCGCATCATGGAACACTTCCGTGTGCACACGCGTCTGCGGTTACGTCTGGAAACAGGACGTACGCACCAGATCCGCGTGCACATGGCGCACATAACCCATCCGCTGGTGGGCGATCAGGTCTATGGTGGCCGTCCGCGTCCGCCAAAAGGCGCTTCGGATGAGTTTATCTCGACGCTGCGTCAGTTTGACCGTCAGGCGCTTCACGCAACAATGCTGCGTCTCTATCATCCAATTTCGGGGATTGAGATGGAATGGCATGCGCCGATTCCGCAGGATATGGTCGATCTTATCGCAGTCATGCGCGATGACTTTGAAGAGCATAAGGACGACGTCGACTGGCTATGACCAAAATCATTGTCCCTGAATGGCCGTTACCGAATGGGGTAGGGGCCTGTAGTTCAACGCGTGTCGGTGGTGTTAGCCTGGGGGCGTGGGATTCACTGAATCTTGGCGCTCACTGTGGTGACAACCTTGAACTCGTTGAAGAGAACCGTAAGCGTATGTTTGCGGCAGGAAAACTGCCGTCAAAACCGGTATGGCTGGAGCAAGTTCACGGTAAGGATGTCCTGCATCTTACCGGCGAGCCTTATGCTTCTAAGCGTGCCGATGCGTCCTACAGTAATATCCCAGGGACAGTGTGCGCGGTAATGACGGCAGACTGCCTGCCCGTGTTGTTCTGCAACCGGGATGGCACAGAAGTCGCGGCGGCACATGCTGGTTGGCGTGGCCTGTGCGATGGTGTGCTGGAAGAGACCGTCGCCTGCTTTAACGATAGTGCGGATAATATTCTGGCTTGGTTTGGCCCGGCGATTGGCCCTCAGGCGTTTGAAGTCGGCCCGGAAGTACGCGAAGCGTTTATGGCGAAAGATGCCAAAGCGGTGAGCGCATTTCGCCCAGCTGGCGATAAATACTATGCTGATATCTACCTGCTGGCCCGTCAGCGGCTGGCAAATATCGGCGTAACCGCTGTCTTCGGCGGCGACCGCTGTACCTTCAGCGAAAAGGATGATTTTTTCTCTTATCGTCGCGACCGTACTACAGGTCGTATGGCAAGTTTCATCTGGCTGATATAACCTATAGAATCAAGACGATCCAGAACGCTGATAATTTTTTCTCATTGAATAGGTCATTTAACCTTGAATAATTGAGGGATGACCTCATTTAATCTCCTGTAGCAAAATTGACCTATTATGGGAGGAGTCATGCGTCTGGATCGTCTTACCAATAAATTCCAGCTTGCTCTTGCCGATGCCCAGTCACTCGCACTGGGGCAAGACAACCAATTTATCGAACCTCTTCATTTAATGAGCGCCTTGCTGAATCAGGAAGGGGGATCGGTACGTCCTTTATTAACGTCGGCTGGTATTAATGCTGGTCAGCTTCGCACCGCAATCGAGCAGGCACTAAGCCGTTTACCACAGGTGGAAGGCACCGGTGGCGACGTGCAGCCGTCACAAGATCTTATTCGCGTACTTAATCTCTGCGATAAGCTGGCGCAAAAAAACGGCGATAACTTTATTTCGTCAGAACTGTTTGTTCTGGCTGCGCTTGAGTCCCGTGGCACTCTGGCTGAATTACTGAAATCAGCTGGCGCGACAACTGCCAACATCACTCAGGCAATTGAAAAAATGCGTGGAGGTGAAAGCGTGAATGACCAGGGTGCCGAAGACCAACGTCAGGCATTGAAGAAATATACTGTCGATCTGACCGAGCGTGCCGAACAGGGCAAACTCGATCCGGTTATCGGTCGTGATGAAGAAATTCGTCGTACCATCCAGGTACTGCAGCGCCGTACCAAAAATAACCCGGTACTCATTGGTGAACCTGGTGTTGGTAAAACGGCCATTGTTGAAGGGCTGGCACAGCGCATCATCAATGGTGAAGTACCGGAGGGCTTGAAAGGCCGCCGTGTACTGGCGCTGGATATGGGTGCGCTGGTGGCCGGGGCTAAATACCGCGGTGAGTTTGAAGAGCGCTTAAAAGCGGTTCTGAACGATCTGTCTAAACAGGAAGGCAACGTTATCCTGTTTATCGACGAGTTGCACACCATGGTGGGCGCGGGTAAAGCCGACGGCGCAATGGATGCCGGGAACATGCTGAAGCCGGCGCTGGCGCGTGGTGAACTGCACTGCGTTGGGGCCACGACGCTGGATGAATATCGCCAATACATCGAAAAAGATGCGGCACTGGAACGTCGGTTCCAGAAAGTGTTTGTTGCGCAGCCGTCGGTCGAAGATACCATTGCTATTCTGCGTGGGCTGAAAGAACGCTATGAGCTGCACCATCACGTGCAGATTACCGACCCGGCGATTGTTGCGGCAGCTACGCTGTCTCATCGCTATATCGCCGACCGTCAGTTGCCGGATAAAGCTATCGACCTGATTGATGAAGCGGCTTCCAGCATCCGTATGCAGATTGATTCTAAGCCGGAAGAGCTGGACAGACTCGAACGCCGTATTATTCAGTTGAAGCTGGAACAGCAGGCGTTAATGAAAGAGTCTGATGAGGCGAGTAAAAAACGTCTCGATATGCTCAACGAAGAGCTGCAAGATAAAGAACGGCAGTATTCGGAACTAGAAGAAGAGTGGAAAGCGGAGAAAGCTTCTCTTTCCGGGACGCAAACCATTAAAGCCGAACTTGAGCAGGCGAAAATTGCCATCGAACAGGCTCGCCGCTCGGGCGACCTGGCGAGAATGTCCGAACTGCAGTATGGCAAAATTCCTGAGTTGGAAAAACAGCTCGAAGCGGCCACGCAGTCTGAAGGCAAAACGATGCGTCTGTTACGTAATAAAGTGACGGATGCCGAAATTGCAGAAGTGCTGGCGCGCTGGACCGGTATTCCGGTCGCCAGAATGCTCGAGGGCGAACGCGATAAGCTGCTACGTATGGAGCAGGATTTGCATAGCCGGGTGATTGGTCAGAACGAAGCGGTAGAAGCGGTATCGAACGCGATTCGCCGTAGCCGCGCCGGGCTGTCCGATCCAAATCGCCCAATTGGCTCGTTCCTGTTCCTGGGGCCGACCGGTGTCGGTAAAACCGAGCTGTGCAAAGCGCTGGCTAACTTTATGTTCGACAGCGACGACGCTATGGTGCGTATCGATATGTCCGAGTTTATGGAAAAACACTCCGTGTCTCGTCTGGTCGGTGCGCCTCCAGGATACGTCGGCTATGAAGAAGGTGGTTATCTGACGGAAGCCGTTCGTCGCCGCCCATACTCCGTCATCCTGCTGGATGAAGTGGAGAAAGCGCATCCGGATGTGTTCAACATTCTGCTGCAAGTGCTCGACGATGGTCGTCTGACCGATGGGCAGGGGAGAACGGTCGACTTCCGTAATACGGTAGTCATCATGACGTCGAACCTTGGCTCTGATCTGATTCAGGAACGTTTCGGCGATCTGGATTACGGCCATATGAAAGATCTGGTCTTGGGTGTGGTCAGCCACAGCTTCCGTCCGGAATTCATTAACCGTATAGATGAAGTTGTTGTGTTCCACCCGTTGGGTGAGGCGCATATTGCTTCTATTGCCCAGATTCAGCTGCAGCGTCTTTACAAACGTCTGGAAGAGCGTGGCTATGAAACGCAGATCTCCGACGAAGCCCTGCATCTGCTGAGCAAAAACGGTTACGACCCGGTATACGGTGCGCGTCCGCTGAAACGAGCTATTCAGCAGCAGATAGAGAACCCGCTGGCGCAGCAAATTTTGTCCGGCGAGCTGATTCCTGGCAAAATGGTTCGTCTGGAAGTCAAAGACGACCATATTGTGGCAGTGCAGTAAGTCACAAAAATAAGAAAACGAGCCCTTCGGGGCTCGTTTTTGTATGAATACCAGGCAAAAATAAGCGTTATGTATGAAAAGTGAGCTAACGAAAACATTTTTCATATTTATGCTTGCGGGATCTCAATTTCTCCCTATAATGCGGCCCCACTGAGACGGAACAACGGCAAACAAGCCGCCGG
>NZ_JBEFLV010000040.1:0-13636 GCF_040149365.1 Kluyvera huaxiensis | reverse complement strand
AGTCACTGTCGTTCTCAAAATCGGTGGAGCTGCATGACAAGGTCATCGGGCATTATCTGAACATAAAACACTATCAGTAAGTTGGAGTCATTACCGCATCTATGATAAGAGGGTAAATATTTTTAATTATTGCTTAATGGCGCGGAAATTCGCTGTAAATTGCTGTCTAAAAATACACACACGAACTATTGTATTATTGTTAAAGATGGTGTGGCGGGGAGTGTAATTTTAGATGCAAATGTAATTGTCTTGGATAAACTTACATTTATAATGTTGCATTGTAACTTGCAGTAAGATTTATGGTTGACGAGTTAATTAATATTATCTTGTTAATGCTATGCATACCAGGTTGGCAGTGTCCTGGAAGATGCTGCTATTAATTAACTAAATGCCATATTTATAAATATCATTCTTGTTCAGGAATTAACATGAAACGATCTATTTTGTTCAAAGCTGGCTTGATTGCATCGGTGTGCTTTATGGCAGTAAACGCCTCTGCAGCAGGAACATCGGGTGGCACAATTACCTTTAATGGTAAAATTACATCCTCAACCTGTGATTCTGCACTGGAAGGGTCAGCGGCTAATGAAGTCACGATGCCTGACGTTGCAACGAATGCGTTTACCGGTGATACCGCGGGGCGTACTAGTTTTAATATTCTGCTAACGAGCTGCGTCCTGGATAAGGACACGGGGGTTGCTGCCTATTTCGAACCTGATGCCAACTGGGTTGATATGGATACCGGGCACCTGAATAACATTGCGGTGGCGGGCGCTGAAGGTGTAAGCCTGCAACTGCTGAATGGTGACGATGATACCGCTATTAACGTGGGTGATGCCGCTCAGGAAACGCTTGCTCATACCGTTGTCCCTGATGCGCAAGGCAATGGCACACTGCCATATTTTGTTGAGTACTTTAAAGTCGCTGGCGGTACGCTTAAACCCGGTGCAGTTCAGGGTAAAGTGACCTATTCACTGATCTATAGATAATCCAGTCCAGAGTGTTATGATAAAATGTTAGTCTCTATGATTAAGTCCACAAATAGCCAGAAATCTTTCGTTGTCATGCTGTCATGGATGATTGCAGGGTGTTATAGCACTCTCTCTTTTGCTGGAATAGTGTTAAATGGAACTCGCGTTATTTATCCAGCAGAGCAAAATGAAGTTACCGTGAATATGAAGAACACCGGGAAGTCGCCGGTGTTAGCACAAAGCTGGATTGATAGCGGCAACCAGTCGGCGACACCCGATAAAATTACTTCGCCGTTTGTCTTAACGCCACCAATTAATCGTATTGATGCCGGAAAAGGGCAGACGTTACGGATCAGTTTAATTGATGCCAAAGGCATTCCGACGGATAAAGAGTCAGTATTCTATCTGAACGTACTTGAGATCCCGGCAAAATCAAAAAACTCGGCAGATAACAATCACCTGAACATTGCTTTTCGCACTCGAGTGAAGTTGTTTTATCGTCCGAAGGACTTGCCAGGTCATGCCGATGAAGCGCCGGATATGCTGCACTGGTCAATAAATAATGGTGGGCTAAAAATTAATAATCCATCACCTTATTATGTCACGATGGGAACCGTAAAATATACGTCAGGTAGCATTCAATACATTAGCGATGGCGAGATGATCGCGCCGGGTGCCAGTCTCGATGTTCATTTTAAAAATCTTAGCGCGATTAGTGATATTCATGCGGTTAGCTTCACTTCATTGAATGACTATGGTGCTGTTGTCGAGCATAAGCAAATTAAATAATATGCTCGCTGCCTCTGGTGGAAGTTTATGATTATATTCGCATCAATTTTTTTCTTCCTGATATTTAATCTTTTGGTAGTCCAGTACGCTATGGCAGCAGAGGCAGTTGTTCCGGTGCTTCCAGTGGATGATCAGGTAGAATTTGAATCGTCATTTATCAAACAGCCATCAGGGCAGTCAGTAGATCTAACGCGTTTTTCTAATGGTGCCAACGTATTACCTGGCGTGTATAAGGTGGCGATTACGCTGAATAAGCTACCGATGACCGTCGCAGAGGTTGAGTTTAAATCCACCGAAGGGAAGGGCGTCGCCCCATGCCTTCCGCTGGACGCGTTCAATTTGATCAACTTTAATAAAGATCAGATTAAATTTACCCAATGGGAATCGTTAACTGAAAATAAACAATGCATCAACCTGAAAGAGATTATTCCGGAAACCACGCTGGATTTTGATAGTCAGTTACAGCAATTGAATATTTCAATACCGCAGATTTATATCAATAAGCAGCCACGAGGTTCCGTACCCTCTTCAATGTGGGACAGCGGTATTCCGGCGATGATGTTGAGTTACAACACGAATGCCTATGAATCGAAAAGCAGCGGCTACGAATCAAAAACGTTTTATTCATCTATCAACAGCGGCATTAATATCGGCTCGTGGTTTTTTCGCCATAATGGTTCTTACAATTGGTCAGACGTCAGTGGCGGGCATTACAACGTCCTGAATACCTACGTTCAGCATGATTTACCACGTATTTCCGGGCGCTTACTTGCGGGGCAGTCAAATACCAGCGGCCAGCTGTTTGACACGCAGCCGATTACCGGCGTTCAGGTGGCCAGCGATGAGCGCATGCTGCCGGAATCGCAGCGCGGCTATGCGCCTGAAATTCGTGGTGTGGCAAAAACAAACGCCAAAGTGACGGTCAAGCAAAGCGGGCAGACGATCTATGAAACCACCGTTTCTCCTGGCGCTTTCGTCATTAACGATCTGTATCCGACCGGCTATGGCGGTAATCTGGATGTCACCATCGAGGAAGCGGACGGCTCGCAGCAAAACTTTTCAATGCCTTATGCCTCAGTGTCACAGCTTTTAAGGCCCGGTAGCCAACGCTATAGCGTGAGTGCTGGCAAGCTGCGTAATGACGGTGTACCCAGCGACCCGGTATTGGTTGAAGCGACTTACCAGCGCGGCTTTACGAACCTGATTACCGGTTATACGGGCGTTCAGGCCAATAAAGATTATCAGGCGGTGAAACTGGGTACGGCACTGGGGCTGCAAATCGGTGCCGTGGCCTTTGATATCACGCAATCCCAGACGCATCTTCCTTCACCGGAAAAGCAGACTCTTTCCGGGCAAAGTTATCAGGTGAGCTACAGCAAGCTGATAAACGAAACCAACAGTAACATTACGCTGGCGGCGTATCGCTTTTCCAGCAGTGGTTACATGGATTACCTGACCGCGATGCAGAGCATTCAGAGCCTGAAAGATGGTGAAGATCGTAATACGATCCAGCGGCAGAAAAATCGCTTCACCGCGACCATCAGCCAGGGACTGGCAGATGACTGGGGACAGATCTATCTCAGCGCGTCGATGGAAGATTACTGGGAGCGGGATAATTTTGATCGCCAGTATCAGTTTGGCTATTCCAACCATTATCAGCAGCTCAGCTACAGCATTAACGTTAGCCGCAGCCAGGATGCATGGGGGGAATCGCAAACCAGTTATTACTTAAACCTGTCATTCCCACTGTGGCAAACACACAGTAATACCTATGCGCCACAAATGAGTTTGAGCTACAACCAGGATTCAGATGGGCACTCCGGCGAGCAGGCGATGATCTCCGGCAACGCCGGGGAAAATAACCAGTACACCTGGAATGTCAGTGGGATGAATGACAGCGGTGCCGGGAGCTCTGGCAGCTTTGGTGGGTCGTACCGTGGCGGAATTTCCCAACTTTCCGGGAGCTACAGTAAAGGCTCTGACTATCACAGTGCTTCTGTTGGGATGTCGGGCGCGCTAGTCGCGCACTCTGGCGGTGTGACATTTACGCCATACACCAGTGATACCTTCACGCTGATTGAAGCAAAGGGCGCCGAAGGAGCCTCAGTTCCGTCTTACCCTGGCATTAAAGTAGACCATTTTGGCTACGCGTTGCTACCAGCATCAAACCCATATCAATTGAACGATGTGGTGATTGATCCGAAAGGGACGTCTAAAAACGTGGAGCTGGAAAATACCTCACAAAAGGTTGTCCCACGGTACGGCGCAGTGGTGAAAGTGAAGTTTAATGCCGATAAGGGAACGCCGATTTTAATCGTTTCCTCGTATTCGGGAAAATCACTGCCATTTGGCGCAGAGGTTTTTGACGATACGGACCATAGCGTTGGTGTCGTCGCGCAGGGCAGCACGATTTATGCCCGTGTCCAGGCGTTGAAAGGGAGTCTGCATGTGAAGTGGGGCGATGGTGCGGGTGCGCAGTGTACGGTGAGTTATATGCTCGCTCCGGGAAAAGAAGAAGCAGACAGCCAAAGTGCTATTCAGCGGTTTAGTAATGAATGCCGTTAACTATTGGGTAAATAACCGACTGCTAATGGCTAATATAATTACTTAATTGTGAGAGCTATACAAATGAGGATATATGATAAAGGTTATATTCTATTCATTGCTTTTACAGGCTTTTTTTATTTTCCCTACTCATGCGAATGAGATTATCTGTGATAATGGCAATTCAAACACAGCAACATGGAATTTTAAGGCCAATCAACTTACTGTTGGAACGGATACACCCGCAGGGACGATTATTTATACTGAGCCTGATGATTATAACAACCAGGACTTCTCAATTTCATGCCATACAGATACGGGGAGCAGTGATATCGAATTCTCATTACGTCTGGATATGACTGCACCACCCATTGCCAACTATAATGTAGATGGTCACAGTGTAAATATTTATCCTACAGGTGTCCGCGGTATCGGAGTTTCTTTTCAGGATGTTGATAGCAATAGTGTTCGCTCAGGACATTATCTTTCAACACTTAGCACTTCAGAGACAGAAAAATACTCGATGCATTTAGGTCATCTTTACTGGATGGCAACGGATGTATCCGCATGGTTGCGCATTCGTTTATGGCGCACGGCGGAGTCCCTTGATGTTTCCGCACTTAATGCAGGAAAATTAACCAGCATTTTCCCAAGAGTAATGCAGGAAGCTAATGCGGGTCCTGGCTATGTACTTTACCCGAATGGAGGAACCTTTATTCTCACGGTAACAACTTTTAATGGTGCGAACCTAAAAATTGTCCCCGGTACTTGTGATCTTCCCGATACAACTGTCCTCATGGGAGTACATGATAACAGCGAAATGCTATCCGTCGGCAGTGCGACTACATGGACTGACGTTCCTGATTTAAAACTTATCAACTGCCCGGTTGCTTATGGCTATGGTGCGCAAGGGACGGGCCATAACACGTCGAGAAACAACGTCTCAGTGACGGTGAGTCCAAGAACTGAAATTGTCAGTAATCTTGCGGGTACATTTGCGGTTAACGACGGCGAGGATTCCGCTAGTGGTTACGGGATTCAGCTTGCATGGGGCAAATCAAGTGAACTCACCGATACCCCCGCAACGCTAGTGGAGTTTAACAAACCTTATCTGCTGAAAGAGTTTCCGTACGGAGATTCCACCAGCAGTACAATTCCTATAGCGCTCGCAGCACGTTATATACGTACTAGCCGTGTGGCGAAGGGCGGGGAGGCGAATGCGATTATTGATGTTTTGGTGAACTACAAATAAGATCTATTTGAACTCAAGTGCGTCTACACGAAATGCAGTGGGAACGTTGGCCCCGGTAGTCAGAATGATGCATTGCGCACAAAATCCTTCACTATCTCAAATTCACTCAGCAGTGAAGGATTTACGGGCTATTTCAAACCGCAAACTCGACATTTCCTGATACAACGTCAATTCCCATCTGTGTATGGCCCGCAGACAGCGATATGAACTGAGATCCATTGTCACAGGCTAAAAACATATCTGAGCCATTGAAACTTAAAGTTTATGTAGCGCGTACTGGAATCAGTACCTCAGATAATTTATTCCTCAAAGCCGGGACCGAAGTGGCTCGAATATCTCTTGACCAGCATTCTGTATCTTCATGGGGATGGACCAGAACATGGATTTTTGTCCTGAGAAATGATGTGCCTATTCCGGCACATACTTGCGATGTGGATGCTTCCACACCGTCGACTGTAGCGCCTGAACCGGCATCCTCCAGTAGTATGCTGCATATAAGGTAGCACCAGCCAGTCGACGAATTTTAGTGTTAAGCTTAAATGCCAGGGAAATGTAAATGTCGCAATGCTATTGGATGGCCAGCAAGACCAGGATGCAACCGATGAGGGGGTGCTGGTTAATAATCCGGGGATGAATTCAGCCTCTGGTGTGGGTATCCAAATATTATTTGGTAATAACCCGGTGATGCTTGGACAAACATTCACGGTAGGGACATCAACAGATGGTATATACGATATCCCAATGCAAGCCCGTTATTACCGAACCTCGGTGACACCGGTAAAGGGAGGGGATGTCTCTGCATTTATGACTTATAATATGACATATAAATAGCTTTAATATCAGGCAGTGTGGCTTTTGAGTAAGAAACTAATTTCAATAGTTCTGTGGTGTAAAAATGGGCATGGTTGATATTCAATATCTGCCTTTTTCATAATATAATATTTTGAGGTTGAGCTATAAGCGCTGAAAAACTTTGTGCCAACCCGAGTTTTATTACCGTGACAGTCGGGGTTGTCTAATCTGAGTATGGATACTGAATAGTGTTAACGGTAATAATATAAATACAAGCATAGTTATTAACGATTAGGCAGCGCTATGTTTCGTTTCTTTATTTGTAAATACGCAGCAAGTTTATTTTTCATTTTATCAATGGGAATGGTTTCTCTTAACGTCTATGCATTTTCATGTCCAAATAATGGAACGCAAAGTGTTGGGGTGGACTTTATTTTACCTGATACCAATGAGATAGTGCTGGTGTCGGACATGAGTACTTACACAACATGCGAGGGTAATGTTGGTCCGACGACGGAAAATGATGCATTGCGAACAAAATCATTTACGGTTTCGAGTATTCTGGTCAATCAAGGATATATGGGGTATTTTCAAACACCCAGTTCGACATTTCCGGATACCACTTCGATTCCCATCTGCGTATGGCCTTCAGAAGAAGATATTAACTGCACCCCTGTATCGCAAACTAAAGATAATATGTCCGAGCCGTTAGCACTAAAAATCTATATAAAACGGGTAGGCATAACGACAACAGATGACGTGGTCCTGAAAGCTGGTACTGAGATTGCGCGCATCTCGTTAGATCAACGCTCATGGAGCCAGTGGGGCTGGACCAGAACATGGATCTTTATACTGGACAATGATGTCCCCATTCCGGCACATACCTGTAGCCTCGATGATTCCACTCCGTCGTCCGTCAATCTGGACCCTGTTTCCAATTCTAGTTTGACGAGTATGGGAAGTACCAGCAAAACAACAGATTTTAATATTAAGCTTAAGTGTCAGGGGAGTGTCGATATCAGTCTATTACTGGCCGGAAAAGAACCAGCAACTATATCAGGCATAGGCGTGCTGGATAATAACGATACCGGCTCAAGCCCTGCATCGGGTGTCGGGTTACAAATACTTTTTGATAATACTCCGGTGAAGTTCGGTCAGACGTTCTATGCCGGGGCATCGACAACGGGGATTTACGATATTCCGATGCAGGTGCGCTATTATCGAATATCGGCAACGCCAGTGAAGGGAGGGGATGTTACCGCCTCCCTGACTTACAACCTGACCTATAAATAACGTCCCGAATATATCCAGCAACATGAATGGAGGATTATTACGACAGTTTAAGTCACTAAATTACCTGTCCTTACGCCACGCATCCGCCGTCAACGCTTCACCGAAATGCCCAGCAATCAGTCGTTTAGTCAGATCATGCAGCGGAGAGGCGAGCACATCGGCGGTACTGCCGCGTTCAACCACTTCCCCCTGATGCATCACCAGCACCTGGTCGCTGATATGTTTCATCATCCCTAAATGCTGGGTGACGTAGATATAAGAGATCCCCTGTTTCTCCTGCAATTCCAGCATCAGGTTAACCAGCTGCGAACGCATCGACATATCCAGCGAAGCTAACGCTTCGTCGCAGATGATCACTTTTGGCCGCAGGATCAGCGCACGTGCCAGCCCCAGACGCTGTTTTTGTCCCGGTGCCAGCATGTGAGGGTAGTAGCTGACGTGGTCCGGCAGCAGGCCGACCAGGCGCAGGGTGTCGATTATCTGTTTGCGCCGCGCTTCCGGCTCAAGGTCGGTGTTGAGGCGCAGGGGGAAATCGAGGATCTGCGAGATACGCTGACGTGGGTTCAGCGAGGTGCTCGGATCCTGGAAAATCATGCGGATGCGCTGGCTGCGGAAAGAGTAATCGCCAAATTCCAGCGGATGGTCATCAATCAGTAGCTCGCCGGTGGTCGGTTCAACCATACCTGCCAGCATTTTCGCCAGCGTTGATTTACCGGAACCGTTCTCCCCAATAATCGCCAGCGTCTGTTTTTCACGCAGGGTAAAACTCAGCGGTTTCACCGCCTGCACCGTTTGCCGGTGGAACCAGCCGGTGCGATAGCGGAAGGTTTTACTCAGGTTGCGAACTTCAAGCAGCGTTTCGACCATGTCACTCTTTCTCCATATTGAGCGGGAAATGACAGGCGAACAGGTGATTCTTCGCTCCCGTCAGACGCGGGGTTTCAATGCATTTGCGTTGGGCATAAGGGCAGCGAGGCCCTAAACGGCAGCCCATCGGCAGCTGTTCCAGCAGCGGTATCGCACCGGAAAGGGTATTCAGACGGCTTTTATGCGGCATTGAGCGGCCAAAATCCGGAATTGCGCGGATAAGCGCCTGGGTATACGGATGATGGGGAATCGTCACCAGTTCTTCGCTTGGCGCGCTCTCTACCGTCTGCCCGCAATACATGACGTTAATTTTATCCGCCCAGTGGGTCAGCATCTGCAAATCATGTGAAATCAGCAGAATGGTGGTGTTGTTATTCTGGTTGAGGCCGGTAAGCAGGCGGAAGATCTGCGCCTGGGTCGTTGGCTCCATGGCGTTGGTCGGCTCATCGGCAATCAGCAGACGCGGCTGGTTAGCCAGCGCGATGGCGATCATCACCTTCTGGCATTCACCTTCCGTCAGTTCATAGGGGAAGCTGCGCATCGCGTCTTTATGATCTTTGATACCGACGCGGTGTAACAGCTCAATGGCGCGACGTTTACGCCAGCCTAGACGCTGCCACCAGCGGCCTTTAAACGTCCAGCCGGGAATGTTTTGCGTGAGCTGCTTACCGACTCGTTCAGACGGGTCGAGACACGACTGCGGCTCCTGGAAAATCATCGACACGTTGTGGCCGACCAGCCGACGACGTTCGCGGTTGGAGAGGCGAAGCAGATCGATATCGTCAAAGCGCATACGATCGGCGGTGACGCGCCAGTTGTCTTTGTTAACGCCGCAGATGGCTTTGGCGATCAGGCTTTTACCGGAGCCTGATTCACCGACCAGACCGCGGATTTCGCCCTCGGCCAGCGTCATGCTGACGCGGTCGACGGCCTTCACCCAACCTTCGTTAGTCTTAAACTCGATGGTCAGGTTACGAATATCAAGTAATGGCATTATTCCACCCCCGCATTAATAGCGCGGCGAATACCGTCACCCAGCAGGTTAACCAGCAGCACGCTGACCATAATGGCCGCACCTGGGAGCATGACCGTCCACGGGGCAACGTATATTAGCTCCAGCGCATCGCCCAGCATCGCGCCCCATTCGGGCGACGGCAGCTGAGCACCAAGGTCGAGAAAACCGAGCGCTGCGATGTCGAGAATAGCCATCGACAGGGCGCGGGTAATTTCCGTAACCAGTCCAGCGGCGATATTGGGCAGAATGGCGAACCATAAAATATTCAAGGTGGTTGCGCCGTCGAGGCGAGCGGCGATGACGTAATCGCGCTCCAGCTCATCGTGCACCATGCTGTATATCGAACGCACCATACGCGGTAACAGGGCCAGCCAAACGGCAAACATGGCGTGGGAAAGATGCGGCCCGGCAAACGCTACCACGATAATGGCCAGCAGCAGCGACGGAATCGACAGCAGGGTATCGAGGATATGGTTGAGCACCGCCGAACGCAGGCCATGCGTTGATCCGGCGAATGCGCCAAGTACCAGGCCAAACGCCGTAGCGGCAAGCGTGACCACGAAGGCGCCGCCAACCGTTGGCGCCGCACCGCTCAGTAAACGGCTCAGCACATCGCGGCCTAAATCATCGGTCCCGAGGAAGAAGGAAACCTCGCCATAGCGCGACCATGACGGCGGCAACAGCTGGTAGCCGAGGAACTGTTGATCGATACCGTACGGCGCGAACCAGCCGCCGAAGATACAGACCAAAATAAGCCCGATGCAGCCGTAAAAGCCAATCATCGCGGTGGTATCGCCGTAGAATTTACGCCACACGGTGAGCAGGGCACCCGGTGGACGCTTTTCGAGGTAGACGCTATCGTAAGGCATACCATTCCTTATGTTTCAGCGGGTTAGCCATAGCACCCAAAATATCGGAAATCACGTTGATGATGATTACCAGGGCGCCAATCACCATCACGCCCGCGGAAATGGCGGCGTAGTCCTGTTGACGGATTGCGTTAATCATCCAGCGCCCCAGACCCGGCCAGCTGAAGACCATCTCGGTAATCATCGCCAGCGTCAGCATGGTGGAAAATTGCAGGCCCAGGCGCGGGATCACCGGTGGCAACGCGTTATGTAACACGTGTCGACGCAGAATAGTCAGCCGGGAAACTCCGCGCGTGGCGGCTGCCTTCACATAGTTGGTGTCGTAAATGGCAATGGTGCTGATACGCATCAGACGGACCACTTCGGTGGTCGGCGCCACCGCCAGCGTCAGCACTGGCAGCACCATATGCCGCAGGGCGCTGATGATCATCTCATCACGCCACGGTGAGTCGGACAGCCAGGCATCAATCAGCGCAAAGCCGGTCACATTTTTCACTTCATAAAGTAGATCGAAGCGCCCGGAAACCGGCAACCAGCCCAGCGTTAACGAGAAGAACAGCGTCAGCAGCAGCGCCAGCCAGAAGACCGGAATAGAGAAGCCGAGAAGAGCGAAAAAGCTGATGACCTTATCCTGCCATTTATTGCGGGTGATCCCCGCCAGCATACCGACCGGAATTCCGACCAGTAGCGCAAAGCCAAAGGCCATAATGCACAGCTCCATCGTCGCCGGGAACACTTCGCGTAGCTGATCGGAAATGGGCTGGCCGTTAATGCTGGAAACACCAAAATCCCAATGCATCACGCTATCGAACCAGAACGCCCAGGCGTTCCATAGCGAGGCGCCCTGGAGAGGCGCGTGCGGCGTAAAATAGCTTAAGCAAAAGCCGATGACGGTCAGGAAAAAGAGGGTGACCAACAGCAACAGCAGGCGACGAAGGGTGAAAATGATCATGGTTTCTGCACCTTCTCTTCTTTTTCCCGTGACACACCGGCAAACGAGGCGTTACCAAACGGACTCAGCACCAGCCCTTTCATATCGTAACGGTAGGCCTGTAAACGCAGCGACGACGCCAGCGGTAGAATGGGCAGCTCGCGTGCCAGAATCTGCTGGGCTTCGTCATAAGCGTCAATGCGCGAGGCCAGTTGCTGCGAATCCAGCGCTTTTCTCAATACGCTATCGAACTCGCGATTACACCAGTGCGCAAAGTTGGTCTGCGAGGTAATGGCCGCGCAGCTCAGCAGCGGACGGAAGAAACTGTCGGGATCGTTACTGTCCGTGGCCCAGCCAGACAGCGTCAGGTCATGGTTCATATCCATCAACCGGGCTTCCTGGAAACGGCCTTCGACCGGCACAATCACCACTTTTACGCCAATCTGCGCCATGTCAGCCTGGATAAGCTCGGCGGTTTTGAGTGGGCTTGGGTTCCACGCCTGTGAGCTGGTTGGCACCCACAGATGTAACGTCAGTTTATCAATCCCGAGAGCCTGCAACCGCCGACGTCCCTCTTTCGGGTTGTATTCGGTAATTTTAGCTTCGTTATCGTAAGCCCAGGAGGC
This sequence comes from Kluyvera huaxiensis, assembly GCF_040149365.1. Taxonomy (NCBI): domain Bacteria; kingdom Pseudomonadati; phylum Pseudomonadota; class Gammaproteobacteria; order Enterobacterales; family Enterobacteriaceae; genus Kluyvera; species Kluyvera huaxiensis. Next base: position 1,687 of record NZ_JBEFLV010000040.1, on the reverse strand, counting down.
GCGCGGCAAAATAGACGCGGCGGTTTCTGCGGTGCCGTAATAAATCGACTGCATCAGGCGCTGGTTATTGATAGCCAGCGACAGGGCGTGGCGCACTTCAGGATTATTGAGCGGCGGTTTGTCGGTATTAAACGCCAGATAGGCAATGTTCATGCCCGGACGCAGCGTCAGGCGCAGGCGCGGATCGTCGCGCAGAATCGTCAGTTGGCTGGCGGCAGGCCAGGCCAGTACATCGCACTCGCCGGTTAACAGTTTAGACAGACGACCGGTGCCGCCGGAGCCTAGATCAACGACCACTTGTGGCATTAATGGCGTGCCGCGCCAGAATTTAGGGTGGCGCTGCAGGCGTATATACTGCCCGGCCTGATATTCATCGAGCTGGAATGGCCCGGTGCCCACCGGCTGGCGGTCGAGTTGTTCCTGATGATCCTGTTTGGTCAACTTTGCGGCGTACTCAGCCGACATCACCGAGGCATAGTGGGTTGCGAGGTGCCAGAGGAAAGACGCATCCGGACGAGTCAGGCGGAACTCCACCGTGCGGTTATCCAGCTTGCGGACACTCTGTACGCTATCGGCGAATTGCAGACTGTCGAAATAGGGGAACGCGCTGCCGTTGACGTTATGCCACGGGTTTTTGCGGTCAAAAATACGCTCAAAGGTAAACACTACGTCGTCGGCATTCAGCGTACGCGTCGGAGTAAACCAGCGAGTGGTCTGGAACTGCACGTCGTTTCGCAAATGGAAACGGTAGGTCGCGCCGTTGTCGAGTACTTCCCAGCTTTCTGCCAGCTCCGGGACCAGTCGATAGGTATACGGGTCGACATCCAGCAGGCGGTCGTAAAGCTGAGCCGCCAGAGTATCGACAATCAGCCCGCTACCTGCTTTTTGCGGGTTAAAGGTGTTGACCTGCCCGCTAACGCAGTAGACAAAGCCGCTGTCGCGTATGTCGGCATGAGGTGGGGCGAGCGGTTGCGGTGCGGCAATCGCTTGACCGCAAATCAACCCCAGCGCAGCCAGGAAAGGTGACAAATTCAGGCGCATAGTTTCGTTGTTTTTTCGATTGATCTGCAAAGTGTATCGCACTTACAGCGGTCAGGGGAAAATGTATGAATTCAACTGACTTAAAAGTCGCCAATCGGGGTGGTTCATGTCGCTTGAAAAGGGATTTCCTCATGTGGTGTGGGTCTGCACAACGGTAAATATCGGGCAGGAGAGACGTTGCGGAGGGAGTATTGCTGTTGTAGCCAACCGTTAACGCTGGGATAGCTCGTTAATGAGCGCGCTAGCACAGATCAACGCTTTGTTTTCAATGGTGATTTTTTGGCTACTTTTCAGTTTGGCAAGGATCTTCATCACATAGCTGCGTGAAAGCAGCGTTTTATTCATGATGTACTGTGCAGGAGTGATACTCAAACGAATATCAGCGGGTTCATCCATTAACGCAACGATTTGGTTGCAGATGAGTTCATAGCTTGAGCGTCCCGTGAGTCGGTTAATCACGCCGCTAAATTCATAGGACTGATAGGCAAGGATAATGGCCAGACTTTCCCAAAGGTTGTTGTCTGCAATCACTTTTTTGACCATCTCAGTGCTAGGGAAGGTGCGAATAAGCGGGGAAATTCTTCTCGGCTGACTCAGTCATTTCATTTCTTCATGTTTGAGCCGATTTTTTCTCCCGTAAATGCCT
>NZ_JBEFLV010000039.1:0-17979 GCF_040149365.1 Kluyvera huaxiensis | reverse complement strand
TAGTGGAGCAGGAAGGACATCTGATGGAAATGGAAGCCACGCAAGCACCTTAAAATCACCATCATACACTAAATCAGTAAGTTGGCAGCATTACCTCGAACGCGCAGGCGATCATGTCGGAGGACCGTGATTTCAGTAAACATAAATGTTATCCAGATATTAATTATATTAATCCATGTATTTACTATTGATAAATCATCTTGAACTGCACCGTGCTAGACGCATCTCCCGGCTGAACATAATTCAGCGTTGAACGATATTTCGCGGAAAAATGCAACACGGTTTTGCCCTCTGTCAGTGGAAAGAAATTCTTAGGTTGCGTATTCGGTATTAGCAATCGCCCGGTATAATCAAATATCCCCAGACCGACACCGCGTGCTGCCCCTGCGCCGTATCCGGTTTGAAAGACCTGCGGGTCATTCGGATCGCTTATTCCCTCAAATCTCACCGCCACCGTCGTCAGCACTGAGATATCGCAATCTTCGAGATGGAGCTGAAAGGCAACCGCATCGTCCCACGTTCCTTTACTCGGAAAACTGTTGCTTCTGACCTGCCCCATTTCGACGGTTTTCGTTATATCATCGGCTTTCACACTGCAAGGTGCGGCAACAACCAGCCCCTTGAAGGCGAGCGATCCGCCATCCGTTGTGCCACTTTTCGCAAATGCAACAAATGGCAGTATTAATACCCCGATCAGCAATACCCCGTTTATATCTCTCACTGGCCTGCTCCCTTCGATAATATTCCATCGGAAAGGGCTCCCTTTTTCAAAGGGAGCCCTTGTTATCAGGAGTAGTGAATTTTAAAGGTTGCTGATGCTTCGACGCCGCCTGGGGTGGCTTTGCCGGTAGCAACGTAATCCACAGATAACGGAATACGTACGGTGGCTGTGTCAATAACGACAGGAGACGACTCAGCGCCAATTTTCAGTTCTTTGCCATCAGGCCCAAACAGTTGCAATGCGACAAACCCAGCAGCACCAGCACCGGCGGTATTGGCCATCGTTCCCGCGATAAGCGGTTCTTCCTGAGCATTAAAGATGACTGCCGCATTCTGGCTGATGGTTGGGTCACAATCTTTCAGGTCGATGTGAAAATCTTGCTTCTGATTCGCATATTCCCCGGCATCAGTAAGATTAGCCGCGCGAACCTGATCAAGCGTAACGGTCTGACCATCGCCATCATTTCCCACTACAACCGCACAGGCAGCATCTACAACTTGCCCTTAAAAATAGATAGTACCGCCATCAACAATAGTGTCCTGCGTAGCCGCCATCGCGGAACCCGCAGCACAGGCCAGAGCGGCAGTGACGATCATTGCAACAAAATTCTTTTTCATTTTTTTACTTTCCTTAGCGCTTATAACAACTAGCTTTGGTTGGATTCTCTGTCTCCTTATCTGGAGAACAGATGAATGCCCATGAAATGATGGCGAATACCCGTAGCATTAAAAAAGTTTCGACATCATTTCATAGTGCCCTTTTTGCATCATCAGTTATTCTGACGATGCTATATTTTTCGGATAAAACTATCGCTATATAGATATTATTTTGATGTGCTTTCTTATTTAATTTAATCTCTCTACCAAAGGTAGATTGAATGCAGGCATATAACTTAATCAATATTAAATCACCGATGCGAAGAATATTACCCCCCTCTTCAAAATGATACAATTCAACATTCCATCCAGATTCGGACCCTCGACTTCAAAGTCACCTGAAAAAACAAATTAAGCCTATAAAATCAAAGCATTAGAATCACTTCATATGTGAATTATTTACTTGAGAAGAAAACGATAAAATATGTTAGCGTTAAAACAATATTATTCTACGAATATCTAAATGTGGAATATCAATATTTAATCGATAAATATCAACTTGACGGATTGTTTATTTATAATTTATAGGCTCAGATAACCATTCTGGGCATTGAATATTCAATCTATGCGTTAAGTGTCGCTGAGATCAGCATCCCCTGCCTAATATAGATCTTTTCCCTTTTGATGCAGAACGGTTCCATTTGCCGATGACAACTACAATTGAGTCCTTTCCTCATCATGGATGAGGTTGGATCAGTCATGCCACCCACACCTGATATAATAGAAAGAAGCCGATGAGTCTCGCCCGAAGGGCGAATTCGGGACGGATGTAAAAATCACGTGACAATTCATGCGTAGAGTGGGCTATAATTTCGCACTGCTCTCTCTCTTTTCCGGCTTTGATAAGAGTATCTTTTTGAATTCAAAGCCAAAATAAGCAATGACATAAGGATTAAAAGCTATGGGTTTTCTTTCCGGTAAGCGCATTCTGGTTACTGGCGTTGCCAGTAAACTGTCCATCGCCTACGGTATCGCGCAAGCTATGCACCGTGAAGGGGCTGAACTGGCGTTCACCTACCAGAACGACAAACTGAAAGGCCGTGTAGAAGAGTTCGCCGCCTCCCTGGACTCCAGCATTGTACTGCCGTGCGATGTAGCTGAAGACGCGAGCATCGAATCCCTGTTCACTGAACTGGCAAAAGTATGGCCAAAATTTGACGGCTTCGTTCACTCCATCGGTTTTGCACCGGCTGACCAGTTGGACGGCGACTACGTGAACGCAGTAACCCGCGAAGGCTTCAAAATCGCTCACGACATCAGCGCATACAGCTTCGTTGCGATGGCTAAAGCCTGCCGCAGCATGCTGAACCCAGACTCTGCCCTGCTGACGCTGTCCTACCTGGGCGCAGAGCGTGCTATCCCTAACTACAACGTGATGGGTCTGGCAAAAGCGTCTCTGGAAGCGAACGTACGCTACATGGCTAACGCTATGGGCCCAGAAGGTATCCGCGTGAACGCCATCTCTGCGGGTCCAATCCGTACTCTGGCTGCTTCCGGTATCAAAGATTTCCGTAAAATGCTGGCACATTGCGAAGCGGTGACCCCAATCCGTCGCACCGTGACCATTGAAGATGTGGGTAACTCCGCAGCCTTCCTGTGCTCTAACCTGTCCGCTGGCGTATCCGGCGAAGTTCTGCACGTTGACGGCGGTTTCAGCATCGCTGCCATGAACGAGCTGGAACTGAAATAAGTTTACTGCACTAAAAACCCGGAGTCGGCGTTCAGCGCTGATTCCGGGAATCTCCCCCTTCCCGCCTCTGTTATTCCAGTAAGTTATTAATTAGCACCGAACAATATTTTCTCCCTCGTCACGCATGCGCCAGGATAATTACCCATAACGATCCGGCAACATCATTTTTGCAGCGGCTGGCTCGCCACCTTCAAATCAAGGAACTCCCATGGAGCCACGCCACGTTTCCGGCAAAAATCACTGGTATCATGAAACCCAGTCCAGAACCCAGCACAGCGATGTGATGCCGCTGGTTCCTGAAGCCGCGCACGTTGACGACCGATTTTTGCTCGATCTGGCGCTACCAGATGCCTTACTTAGCGCTAGCCAGCAGTGGCTGAGCGCTGCCCGTCAATTGGCCAATACGTTGTTTCCCAACGTCGTCACGACCAACCGGCTGCGTACCTTCAGCGCCTATGATCGCTTAAGCACCGCGTTAACCGTGGCGCAGGTATCCGGCGTACAGCGCCTGTGTAACCACTATGCCGCCCGGCTGGCGCCGCTGCCCGGCCCGGATTCCTCACGTGAAAGCAACCATCGTCTGGCGCAGATAACCCAATATGCCCGCCAGTTGGCTAGCTCTCCGTCGATCATTACCCCGCGCGCACGTCAGCAACTCGACGATGTGGGGCTCACGTTGCACGATATTATCCTGATTAACCAAGTAGTTGGTTTTGTCGGCTTTCAGGCCCGCGTGATTGCGCTGTTTCAGGCATATATGGGGTTCCCGGTACGCTGGATCCCCGGAATGCCAATTCAGGAAGATGCCGATGCCGAGCTGTTTGTTGCTGAAAGTGCGGCGTGGCACAGCGATATAGACGGGATTGAAACGCATCAGACCAACACACCGCAGGGCGAAGCGCTGGCCCGCTGGCAACAGGTTCCTGAACTGGCAACGCTTCTTCCCGTACTTGTCCAGGAAGAAGCAGTCCTCAACCAACTTGGCGAGTTAGTCGATGCCCTGTCTTTTGCCCACCCGCTACAGCCGCTAGCCTCGCTAATCCCCGCGAGAATTAACGGTAGCGTGAGTTGTTTTCATTATTACGCTTCGCAGTGGCAAGGCGCCAGCGGCCTGCCAGAGGCCGTACGCAACGGCGAACGCGCTATCCAGGCCTGGAGTCATCAGTATCCCTGCGAGCGCGCCGTGACCCAGGCTGCCCAGTTATTAACCCGCGCACCGGATCGTTTTAGTGCCACCCAGTTAACTCCCCTGATTGAACAAGGGCTTTCCACGCCGGATGCAATAACGCTGCTTGCCTGGAGCGCCTTAAGTGGCTGGCTAAACCGCCTGCGTATTGCGCTTGGCAGCGCGCAACAAGTTACGTAAAAGGGTGAAACAGCGCTTGCTGCAACCCATGGATTCGCGTAAAAATGTCAGCCGCTCTTTTGGCCACGAAAATAGAACATTATGCTTCAGGATAACCCGCTGCTAGCGCAGCTAAAACAGCAACTTCATTCCCAGACGCCACGTGCAGAAGGGGTCGTTAAAGCCACTGAAAAAGGTTTCGGTTTCCTCGAGGTAGACGCGCAAAAAAGCTACTTTATTTCGCCGCCGCAGATGAAAAAAGTGATGCACGGCGACCGCATAATTGCTGTGATCCACGCCGATAAAGGTAAAGAGAGTGCCGAGCCGGAAGAACTGGTTGAACCATTCCTGACTCGCTTTGTGGGTAAAGTTCACCGTAAAGACGATCGTCTGTCTATCGTACCTGACCACCCGCTGCTGAAAGATGCAATTCCTTGCCGCGCTGAGCGCAATGTGACCCACGATTTCAAAGAGGGTGACTGGGCCGTTGGTGAAATGCGCCGTCATCCGCTGAAAGGCGACCGTACCTTCTACGCCGAACTGACCAAATTTATCACCTATGGCGATGACCACTTTGTGCCATGGTGGGTAACTCTCGCTCGTCATAATCTGGAAAAAGAAGCCCCAGACGGTGTTGCTACCGAGATGCAGGACGAGGGTCTGGAACGCCGCGATCTGACGGCCCTGGACTTCGTCACCATCGATAGCGCCAGCACCGAAGATATGGACGATGCGCTGTACGTTGAAGAAGCCGCGGATGGCAAACTGCAGCTGACCGTTGCCATTGCCGATCCAACCGCATGGATAGTGGAAGGTAGCAAGCTGGATGATGCGGCGAAAATTCGTGCGTTCACCAACTACCTGCCGGGCTTCAATATCCCGATGCTGCCGCGCGAACTGTCTGACGATCTGTGCTCCCTGCGTGCCAACGTGGTGCGTCCGGTTCTGGCCTGCCGCATGACGCTGTCCGCCGACGGGACCATCGAAGATAATATCGAATTCTTTGCCGCCAATATCGAGTCCAAAGCGAAACTGGCCTACGACGATATTTCAGGCTGGCTGGAAAGCAGCGGAAGCTGGCAGCCGCCGAGCGAGGCCATTGCCTGCCAGATTACCCTGCTCTCCCGCGTTTGCCAGGTGCGTAGCGAATGGCGTAAAACCCACGCGCTGGTATTTAAAGACCGCCCTGACTACCGCTTCGTGCTGGGCGAGAAAGGCGAAGTGCTGGATATCGTGGCCGAACCGCGCCGCATTGCCAACCGCATTGTCGAAGAATCCATGATTGCCGCCAACATTTGCGCGGCTCGCGTACTGCGCGACAAACTCGGTTTTGGTGTTTATAACGTGCACACCGGTTTTGCCCCTGACAATACCGAAGCGCTGGCTGCCTTACTGAAAACCCACGACGTACACGTCGATCCGGTTGAAGTATTGACGCTGGACGGCTTCTGCAAACTGCGCCGTGAGCTGGATGCCCAACCAACTGGCTTCCTCGATAGCCGTATTCGTCGCTTCCAGTCGTTTGCTGAAATCAGCATTGAGCCGGGTCCGCACTTTGGTTTGGGTCTCGAAGCGTACGCCACCTGGACTTCACCAATTCGTAAATATGGCGACATGGTTAACCATCGTCTGCTGAAAGCGATTATCAAAGGTGAAACCCCCGCGCGTCCGCAGGATGAGGTTACCGTACAGATGGCCGAACGTCGTCGTCTGAACCGCATGGCGGAACGTGATGTGGCCGACTGGCTGTATGCACGCTATCTCAATCCGCAGGCCGGGACCGAGACTCGCTTTGCCGCTGAGATTATCGATGTCAGCCGTGGCGGTATGCGCGTGCGCCTGGTCGATAACGGCGCGGTCGCCTTTATTCCGGCACCGTTCCTGCACGCCGTGCGTGACGAAATGGTCTGCAGCCAGGAAAATGGCACCGTACAGATCAAAGGCGAAGTAGCGTATAAAGTCACCGACGTCATTGATGTCACCATCGCCGAAGTCCGCATGGAAACCCGCAGCGTTATTGCCCGTCCGGTTGCATAATCTGCGCTAAACGGCCCCTCCGGGGCCGTTTTTTTATCTCCCGCACATCTACCCTCTTTTTTCCCAGCGAAATCCCGAAAACCGTTCACACTAAATACCATGGTATGGGTTTCCGGGCGTACTTGAACGTAGGTGTACATGGGAGAAAAAATGACTAAGTCTTTAGCACAAAATCTTCTCGACCCTAATTCCGGCGAAACCAGCCTTTATTGGCGTTTATCTCGCGATAATCCTACTTTACACCTCAGCATCGACCCGGACTCCAGTGCCGAGTTAACCGTTACGTTGAGCGAAGATAGCACCCGCCGTATTCAAGCGATGCCCGTCACCACCTCCGGCGTCGCGGTCAATATTCAATTGAATGGCTACGACGTTCCCGTTCACCTGATTGGCCGTAAGGTCAGCTGCACCGAGTGGGCCGGCACGGCTTCATCCTGGTTTGATACTTCCTCCGTCGCCCGTGACCTGTTGCAGGGACTATTATTTGCTGAACAGGTGGTCTCAGAAGCCAACGCGGTGATTGTTATCCTCGACCGCGACGGCAAAATTCAGCGCTTCAATCGGTTGTGCGAAGAATACACCGGACTTAAAGAACATGACGTCATTGGCAAAACGGCGTTCGAACTGTTTTTGACGGCCACTGAAGCCGCGGCAGCGAGGCACAACGTAAGCCAGTTTTTTACCAACGGCGGCCCCTATGAAGTTGAGCGCTGGATAAAAACGCGCAAGGGGCCACGTCTGTTTTTGTTTCGCAATCGCTTTGTACACAGCGGCAGCGGTAAAAATGAAATCTACCTCATCTGTTCTGGAATCGATATTACCGAAGAACGCCGCGCGCAGGAGCGCCTACGCGTACTGGCGAATACCGACACCATTACCGGGTTACCTAACCGCCACGCGATAAACGAACTTATCGGCGAGGCTCTCGATAAATGTGGCCCCGATGAGCAAATTGGCCTGGTTTACTTCGATCTCGATAACTTCAAGAAGGTCAACGACTCCTACGGCCATGTTTTCGGCGATCAGCTGCTGCAATCCGTGGCGCTGTCGATTTTAAGCTGCCTTGAGGAAGGACAGACGCTCGCCAGACTCGGCGGCGATGAGTTTATCGTCCTCGCCACCGAAACCTCGCAGATTGCGTTGGAGGCGATGGCGTCACGCGTGCTGACCCGTTTGCGCGACCCTTTCCGCATAGGGCTCATTGAAGTCTACAGCGGCTGTTCGCTGGGCATTTCCATTGCACCGCAGCACGGTCAGGACCGGGAGAGTCTGATTCGCAACGCCGATACCGCGATGTATACCGCCAAGGAGAATGGCCGCGGGCGCTTTAGCGTTTTCTCCCCGGAGATGAATCAGCGGGTTTTCGAATATCTGTGGCTGGATACCAATCTGCGCAAAGCACTCCAAAGCGATCAACTGGTTATTCATTATCAGCCGAAGGTGGCGCTGGATGGCAACGTCTACAGTCTGGAGGCGCTGGTACGCTGGAATTCACCGGAGCGCGGACTGATCCCGCCGATGGATTTTATCGCCTATGCTGAAGAGTCGGGCCTAATTGTGCCGCTAGGACGTTGGGTCATGCTGGATGCCATCCGTCAGGTGGCACAGTGGCGTGATAAAGGGATCAATCTGCGCGTGGCGGTAAATGTCTCGGCGCGACAGCTGGTCGATCAATCGATTTTCAGCGAACTTAGACAGGCGCTCAAAGCGCAAAACTTCGACCAGTGTCCGATAGATATCGAACTTACGGAAAGCTGTCTTATCGACAACGCCGATCAGGCGCTGGAGGTCATCCAGCAGTTCCGCTCGCTGGGGGCGCAAATTCATCTTGATGACTTCGGCACCGGTTACTCTTCGTTATCTCAGTTGGCTCGTTTTCCTATCGACACCCTCAAGCTTGACCATGTTTTTGTCCAGCGCGTACACGACCAATCGGTCTCACAGTCGCTGGTGCTGGCGATCATTGCTGTTGCCAGAGCGTTGAATTTACGCATTATTGCCGAAGGGGTTGAGGATGCGGACGATGATGTTTTTTTGACTCAGAACGGTGTCGACGAACGCCAGGGCTACCTTTTTGCCCGACCGATGCCAGCCGCCGAACTTGAGCACTGGCTTAAGGTGCATTCGGGGTTATAAGGTAAGCCATTTTTTCACTTCTCTTTTGGCAGTAAATTTTGCATCATTGATTTCAATCGAATTTATCAACAGGATCCCACTATGTCCGAGCTCGATGCGCGCCAGTTAGCCCAACGTATTGATACCGTCCTCGATATTCTGGTCGGCGGCGACACCCATTCCGCAATCAATAATCTGGAAATATTAAAAGCGGAATTATTGGCGCACGCCGCAGACGAACGCGACAACCGCTCAGGTCAGCCAAAATCCCCGTGGGAAATCTGACACCATTCGCCCTGCGATAAGCGGCGCTGCGTATAACCCCGTTTTCGCACAGAGAAATTGATGCATTGATTATGAATTCCCGACAGCAAACCATCTTACAACTGGTCATTGATAAAGGCCGGATGAGCGTCTCCGAACTGGCGAAAATGACCGGCGTTTCGGAAGTGACTATTCGTCAGGATTTGAACCTGCTGGAAAAGCAGAGCTATCTGCGCCGAACCCACGGCTTCGCCGTGCCGCTGGATAGTGAAGACGTTGAAACCCGCATGATGAATAATTTTGCGCTCAAACGTGAACTCGCCGATTTCGCCGCTTCGCTGGTGCGCCCGGGTGAAACGGTCTTTATCGAAAACGGTAGCAGTAATGCACTACTGGCCCGCGCGCTGGCCACCCAGCCGGATATCACGATTATCACCGTGAGCAGCTATATCGCCCACCTGCTGAAAGAGACGCCGGGGGAAGTGATTCTGCTGGGCGGTATTTATCAGAAAAAAAGCGAAAGCATGGTGGGACCACTCACACGCCAGTACATTCAACAGGTGCATTTTAGCAAAGCGTTTATTGGCATCGACGGCTGGCAGCCTGAAACCGGCTTTACCGGCCGCGATATGATGCGCGCCGATATCGTCAATGCGGTGCTGGAAAAAGGTAGCGAGGCGATTGTTCTGACCGACAGTTCGAAATTTGGCGCCATTCATCCGTATCCGTTGGGGCCTATGAACCAGTTCAACCGGGTGATTACCGATGACAACCTGTCCACCGAAAAACAGCTGCAGCTTGAGCAATCTGGCCTGACGGTGAATATCGTCAAACGCCCATAAGCCTTAACACCCGATGCGCCCCGGCATCGGGTTTTCCGCCCCTTACCGCTGAAAATACTCCGCCTCGCTATGAGAGTTTTCCGACCCCGCAATTAAGATTTTTTACCTGTCGGCAACATCACGAATTCGTAAAATTAATGTTAGCGATATAACAGGAAGTAACTATCACTTGCGTAATTTTTAGCAATCAATTTACAACCTGCGCAACAAGCTTCACGGACAATGCTCTGAGTACTTCTGGCAACTGCTATAATAAAAGCGCTTTTTCCGTGAATAGAATATTCAGGAGAAATACAATGAATTCAATGAACAAGAAAATGACTGCTGCCGTTTTAGCCGTAACGCTGGTCATGTCGCTGAGCGCATGTTCTAACTGGTCCAAACGTGACCGTAACACCGCGCTGGGTGCTGGTGCCGGCGCCATCGGTGGTGCCGTATTAACCGGTAGTACTCTGGGTACGCTGGGCGGCGCTGCAGTAGGTGGGATTATTGGCCATCAGGTTGGCAAATAATTAGCGATAGCGTCGTTGATTCGACTCGAATATCAGGGCTCCGCGAACGATCGGAGCCCTTTTCATTGGTGGGATGAACCGGCGACTCAACCGCCAGCCAGCTTCACCTTCATGCCTTTTGCTTCCAGCAGCGTTTTTAACAGATCGCGCTTGTCGCCCTGAATCTCAATCACGCCATCTTTGAGCGAACCGCCGCAGCCGCATTTCTTCTTCAACTCAGCGGCCAGCTTCGCCAGCGCGTCGTCGTCGAGATCGATACCGGTAATCAGGCACACGCCCTTGCCTTTGCGACCGCTGGTCTGACGCTGGATACGCACCACACCGTCGCCTTTCGGACGTTCCGCGGCGACTTTCGGTTCATCAATACGTCCGCTGTCGGTCGAATAGACCAGCCGACTGTTGCTGTCGTTCATTACGCCCCCAAATTCAACGATGCATTAATGCTGCGCAAGGTCTGCGCCGGGTCGGCAGACTGCGTCACTGGACGACCAATAACCATATAGTCAACGCCCGCCGTCTGCGCCTGCTCTGGGGTCATAATACGGCGCTGATCGCCCGCATCGCTACCTGCAGGGCGAATGCCCGGCGTAATCAGTTTAAACGCCTGGCCGAGTTCCTGCTTGAAGCGTACCGCTTCCTGCGCTGAACACACGACGCCGTCGAGGCCACAATTTTTGGTCAACAGCGCTAGTTTCGCGGCATAATCGGCCGGTGATAGCGTGATGCCCAGGTCCAGCAGATCGCTGGACTCCATGCTGGTCAGCACGGTCACCGCAATCAGCAACGGCGCGTCTTTACCAAATGCGGTCAGCGCTTCGCGCGCGGCGGTCATCATTCGTGCGCCGCCGGACGCGTGTACGTTCACCATCCAGACGCCAAGATCCGCCGCTGCCGCAACCGCATGCGCCGTAGTATTCGGGATATCGTGGAATTTCAGATCCAGGAAAATATCAAAACCGCGCTGCTGCAGGTCGCGCACCAGTTGTGGCCCAAACAGAGTAAACATCTCTTTGCCGACTTTCAGGCGACAGTCGCGCGGATCGATGCGGTCTACGAAGGCCAGCGCCTTGTCGCGATTATCATAGTCGAGGGCGACAACAACAGGAGAGGATGTAACGACACGGGAAGAAGATGAAGCAACGGACATGACTGGACCTTCTTATTGATGGGCACGCGGGGGTGCGGAAAAGGTAAACGGGCAGCATTCTACCTGCACGACCCAGCCCGCACAATGCCGGATGCCTGCGTAGGAGGAAATTAGGGTATGTTGTAACTAAGCGGGTTGTTTTTTTGAAAACTTACTGCCCGTCGAGCCCACGAATTGGTTTAATCGTCGACCACGCCCGGCAGGATGGGCAATGCCAATAGAGCGTATAGGCGGTAAAACCGCACTTCTGGCAACGATAGCGCGGTTTACTGCGCACCTGTTCGCCAACCATGTCACGCAGCACCATCAGGCTCTCTTTCGCACGCCCTTCTTCCGCCTCGTTGAGGTGGTAATCCATCAGCTTATGGAACACGCGCATCGTTGGATGTCGTTGCAGCTGGCGCGTCACGTAGGTCTGCGCCACTTCACTGCCTCTACCCTGCTCCATTACCTGAGCCAGCATCAGTTCACCCGTAGCACCGGTATTCTCTTCAACGCAGCGCTGTAAGAAATGTTCCCACTCGCTGTTTTTCCCCAGTTGGTGGTAGCAGGTTTGCAGCATTTCCAGCGTTTCACTAACCAGCTCTTTGTCCTGGTCGATAACGCGCAGCAGGCTGTCCATGGCTTTGGCATAGTCGCCCTTCGCCATCCAGGCGCGTCCCATCATGATTGAAACTCGTGCGCTGGACGGGTCGGCCGCTGCGCCGCGTTTGAGCAGCGACATGGCTTTATCCAGATCGTCATTCCCCATCTGCTGCAACGCCAGTTCGCACCAGAAATGGGCAATCTCGCCACGATGTTTGTCTTTTCCCAGCTTAACCAGGCGCTCGGCGGTGTCGATGGCTTTTTGCCAGTCGCTGGTCGCCTGATAAATCTGCAGCAGTTGCTGGAGTGCGCTGATGCGGAAATCGGTTTCATCCACCAACTGGTTGAACATATCTTCGGCACGGTCATACATCCCTGCCGCCATGTAATCGCGGCCGAGTTGTTGTACCGCCAGCAAACGCTGGTCATAGGTCAGCGAGGCGCTTTCCATCAGGGTTTGGTGGATGCGGATAGCACGGTCAACTTCACCGCGTGAGCGGAACAGGTTGCCGAGCGTCAGGTGGGCTTCTACGGTACCGGTGTCCTCTTTGAGCATATCGAGGAACAGGTCAACCGCTTTATCCTGCTGGTTACTTAAAAGAAAGTTCACCCCTGCCACGTAGTCACGCGACAAGCGGTTCGCTTCGTCCTGTTTGGACTGTTGTGCACTTCTGCGCCCCATATACCAGCCATAGGCGGCGGCGACGGGTAAAAGCAGAAACAACAACTCCAGCATAGCTAATTATTCCTTCGCCATCGGGGCCGCCGGAGTTTCCGGAGTGACCGAATCTGGCGCAATCTGATGCTCCAGTCTTTTGATCTTACGTTCTGCACGCAGCAGCGACACACGAACGCGTAACCAGAACAAGCCGCAGACCAGCCAGCCAATAGCGAAACCAACGGCAAACAGCACCGCCAGCAGCGTCGAAATTCGGAACTCACCCTGCGCCAGTAAATAGTTGAAGGTCACAAGCTGATCGTTTTGCGCACCCAGCGTCACTGAGATGACGAAAATCGCTAACACCAATAAAAATATAAGTAGGTATTTCACATTACTTCCCGTTATGCGGCTTCTGCAGTGTATACACCGCACCCAGCCCTATAAAATAACATCTTCACCGCGACGACGAAATGGAAAAGCGTACCATAAGACAACGATCTGAGGGTAACCACGATGAAAATCAACCCTTTTCCTTTTTTTCCGGCGTCACGCCCCTGTTTTATGTCTCTTTTTCCCACAATCTACATAGCCGTTGAGCCGACCAGCAGGCCAGCGTCGCCAAAAGCCAGGACATGACCGTTGCCACCATCAAATCCAGCGGCCAATGCATGCCCAGCAGCAGACGACTTCCCATCACGCTAATGGCCCACGCCACGGCTAGCGCCAGCCCCAGCGCATTACGACGCGACCACAGCAGCCCCACCAGAAGCAAAGCCCAGGTCGCCGCAAACATGGTGTGGCCGGATGGAAAGGCAAAGCCGGTTTCTTTTTGCCAATGATGACGTAAAAAACCCGGGATATCATTTTGATGCGCCAACTGTTCTTTCACCAGCGCGCTACGTTCGCTGCGCTTTAAAGTGTAGAACTGCTCGACGGGTATCTGCTGTGTTTTTTCAAGCCACAGAACAAACGGTCTGGGTTCCTGAACCTGCGCTTTAATCAGCGATTTCGCTCCCTGACCCGCAAGGACCGCCGCGCTCAGAATTACGACCAGAATGACGCATGTGCGAAAATCAGGCCGCAGTCGCCATAAAACCACGGCACAGAGCAGCAGATGCGTGATTATCCCCCACGGCTGAGTCACCGTTTCAGTGATAGCGTACAGCACGTGCAGCCCCCAGCCACTCGGCCCAGGCAACCACTGCCATCCCGTCAACCAGACGGTAATCGGCATCAGTAATAATATGGCGGCGGCAAGTGTCGTTCGTCCGGCAATGGCGCGCATTTCTCTTCCTTTTTCCATCAATGTCACTACGTTAGCGAAAAAGATCATGTCAAAATTGTGCGCTTTACGGGCGGTTGCCTGCGCATCATTAGGTGAAGTAAAGCACGTTGTGGCAAAATAAGGAAAACAGAAAGCGCCGCTGGCGCTGAGATAATCTGGAGAATCACATGCAGCTTAAACGTGTGGCAGAAGCCAAACTGCCAACCCCCTGGGGCGATTTCCTGATGGTGGGTTTTGAAGAACTGGCAACCGGTCACGATCATGTGGCGCTGGTTTTTGGTGATATTACCGGGCAAACGCCCGTGCTGTCTCGGGTGCACTCGGAATGTTTGACCGGCGATGCGCTCTTTAGCCTGCGCTGTGATTGCGGTTTCCAGCTCGAAGCGGCACTGTCGCACATTGCCGAAGAAGGTCGCGGTATCCTGCTGTACCATCGCCAGGAAGGTCGTAATATCGGCCTGCTGAACAAAATTCGCGCCTACGCACTGCAGGATCAGGGCTACGACACCGTCGAAGCCAACCACCAGCTTGGTTTTGCCGCTGACGAGCGTGACTTCACCCTGTGCGCCGATATGTTCAAACTACTGGGCGTTGATGCGGTGCGCCTGCTGACTAACAACCCGAAAAAGGTTGAGATTCTGACCGAAGCCGGCATCAATATTGTGGAACGCGTCCCGCTTATCGTCGGGCGCAATCCGAAGAATGCTCACTATCTCGACACGAAAGCGGCGAAGATGGGACATCTGCTCAAGCAATAATATGGTTGTCGCCGTTTACTTGCATAAACGGCGACGCTTTATTACAAAGCGATATTCTGCTCGCTCTGCGCATCAAAAAGATGGCACTTGGCCATATCAAAACGGAACCAAACCGGGCTATTCAGCCCAGCTTCCAGAATCGATTTCGCACTATCTGATGGCATACGCGCCGTTAATTCATGTTCTCCGACCTGCATATAAAGAAAGAACTCGTGGCCCATATTCTCGACGCGGAACAGCGTCCCTTTGCCACACCCTTCGGCAAATGGCTGGGTTGACACGCTGACATACTCCGGGCGAATGCCAAAATAGACCTCTTTATCCACGTACTGCGCCAGTTTGCTTTGCTGTTGCGCGCTCAGCGGGAGCGTGTCGTGGCCGACGGTAATGTGTAAGCCATCCGCTTTTTTAACCACCAGGGCCGATTTAATGTTCATTTCCGGCGCGCCAATAAACCCGGCGACAAACATATTTTGCGGATAATGATAGAGGTTATCCGGCGTATCCACCTGCATGATATGGCCCAGCTTCATCACGCAGATACGGTCGCCCATGGTCATCGCTTCGGTCTGATCGTGGGTAACGTACACGGTGGTCGCCGGTTTGCCCGACAGCTTTAACTGTTTATGAAGATCGGAGATACGAATACGCATGGAGGCGCGCAGCTTAGCGTCGAGATTCGATAGCGGTTCGTCAAATAAGAAGACATCCGGCTTTTTGACAATCGCCCGTCCTACCGCCACGCGCTGAGCCTGTCCGCCGGAGAGCTGACGTGGCAAACGGTCGAGTAGATCCTCAAGCTCAAGCGTTTTCGCCGCTTCGTTGACCTGCGCCTCAATCGTCTCTTTCGGCAATTTGCTGAGCTTCAGCCCGAAGGCCAGGTTTTCACGCACCGTCATATGCGGGTAGAGCGCGTAGTTCTGAAACACCATCGCAATGCCACGTTCTTTTGGCGCAAGGTTATTGACGATTTTCTCACCAATACGGATCTCGCCGCCGCTTATCGTTTCAAGCCCCGCCAGCATCCGCAAGGTGGTGGATTTAGCGCAACCTGACGGACCGACAATCACCATAAACTCCCCTTCCGCGATAGTCAGGTCGATACCATGCACCGCTTTGAAGCCGTTGGAATAGACCTTTTCCAGTTTTTTAATGATCACTTCAGCCATGATATTTCCCTTTTAACCCTTGATTCCGCTGCTGGAGACACCCTGGACGAAGTAGCGCTGCGCCAGGAAGAAGACAATGATAGACGGCAGAATGGAGATACTCGCCATAGCCAGAATTTCATTCCACGGCGCCCCTTCGGTGACGTCGATAGACATTTTCAGCGCCAGGGCAATCGGATATTTATCCACGCTGTAAACATAGATAAGCGGGCCGATGAAATCGTTCATCGACCACATGAACTGGAACAGCGCCACCGATATGAGAGCCGGTTTTAGAATCGGTACCACTACGTACCACAGCACTTGCCAGGCGTTGCAGCCGTCAATTTGCGCCGCCTCCTCCATGTCACGCGGTACGCCGCGCAGGAACTGAATCAGCATAAAAACAAAGAAACCCTGAGTGGCAAACGCGGTCGGCAGATACAGCGGCAAGTAGCTGTTGAGCATGCCCATTTCGCGGAACATTAAATACTGCGGGATCAGCAGGACAGTGCTCGGCAGCAGCATGGTGGCAATAAGGGTCGCAAACCAGAATTTCTTCCATGGGATCTCAAAGCGGGCAAAACCGTATGCCACGATAGTGGAAGAGATAATGGTGAGAATGACTTTGGGGATCACATATTTAAAAGTATTGATCATGTAATGGCCAAAGTCATACTCGGTGCCGGTCTTCCAGCCGTTGATAAACCCGTCCCATGTGGCGTGTACCGGCCACAGGTTGAGCGTGGTGAATATCTCATGGTTAGGTTTAAACGATGCCGAGAACATCCACGCCAGCGGATAGAGCATCATCAATCCCACTACCAGCAGGATGATATAGCGTATCGTCTGGCTCACTTTTCCGCGACGCAGCGTTCGCGCGGCTTCACGCGTCGCTTCCTGCTCGGTAGATGACATTGCCCGCAACTCAGCCATGTTTACCTCCCTTATCGGCAGAATAGAACACCCAATACTTTGATGATTTAAAGGCAATAGCGGCAAATACGGCCACCACCAGGAACAGCACCCACGCCAGCGCCGCGCCGTAGCCCATATCAAAGTATTTAAACGCCGTCTCATAGATGTAGAGCGAGAATAGATAGGTGTAATAGCTCGGCCCGCCGCCGGTAATCACATACGGTCCGGTAAATTCCTGGAAAGTTTCGCTGGTTTGCATGACGAAGTTGAAGAAAATCACCGGCGTAATCAGCGGTATGGTTACTTTTATAAACATCTGCCATTTCGATGCACCATCAATCATCGCCGCTTCATACTGCGACTGCGGTACGTTTTGCAACGCAGCGAGGAAGATAACCATCGCCGAGCCAAACTGCCAGACACGTAGCAGCGTTATTGAAATCAACGCCAGCGACGGTTCACCCAGCCAGTTGATTGGGTCAACGCCGATTATCCCCAATATGCTGTTAAGTAAACCGTCAATCGCAAACAGCGCCCGCCACAGCACCGCAATTGCCACCGAACTGCCGAGAATCGAGGGGATATAGTAGGCTGTACGGAAAAAACCGATGCCGCGCAGCTTAAAATTGAGGACAAATGCGATACCCAGCGCGAAGGCCAGTTTCACCGGGATGGTAACAAAAACGTATACAAAAGTGACCGCCATTGATTTCCAGAAGAGTGAGTCCTCCGTCAACATATAGCGGTAATTCTCGATACCGGTAAATTGCGGCGGGCTCATCAAATCATACTGTGTAAAACTTAATAAAAAGGATGAAACAAAGGGGAATGCCGTGAATACCAGCAGCCCTATTATGTAGGGCGATATCCATGCCAGACCTAATAACTTATTCTCGTTCATAGCTTCCTCCAATAGAATAAAACTTCCCTATCGCGAATCGTTATGCTGATTGAAGCGGCACTCTTTAGCGCATTTAATATTAGCTAATAAAAATTAGCTGTGAGTTCAGGCAGGATAATGGAAAAACTGTTTGTTTTAAAAAGTGAGGAGTTGGGCACTTACAGAGGCTATTATCAGACTTTCTACCGCGTCTGACACGGGGTACATCAAGATGGCGCGAACGCAATGCTTTTTCCATTACCTATACGTTAGCCCGCGCTAAAAATCGTTTTGTCGAAAGCCATATCATTCAATTGTTGGGTAATGACTCCAACTTACTGATAGTGTTTTATGTTCAGATAATGCCCGATGACTTTGTCATGCAGCTCCACCGATTTTGAGAACGACAGTGACT
>NZ_JBEFLV010000038.1:0-19690 GCF_040149365.1 Kluyvera huaxiensis | reverse complement strand
ATAGAGTACTCGGCTACGAACCGAGCGGTCGGAGGTTCGAATCCTCCTGGATGCACCATCTTTTACTTTGTACGGCATTAGCGGTATAGAGTATCGGCAGTAAAGCAGTAATCTGATTGCATCCATAGCTCAGCTGGATAGAGTACTCGGCTACGAACCGAGCGGTCGGAGGTTCGAATCCTCCTGGATGCACCATCTTCTCAAAATCCCAAAAAAATTCCCTTTCTGCAGTATCTCATTTATTTCTGAACGTTTAATTCACACTTTTCTCATTGGCAACCTATTCTTTCCTCTATAATTTATCGCTGTATACGCCCATTTTCCGGCGACATTACTGCAAGGAGAGAAATCCATGAAATGGTTCAAAGCAATGGCGGCGTTTTGCGCAACGCTTCTGGTGGCTGTCTCGCTGTCTGGCTGCGCGGGTTCGTCAACCAAGGAAAGTACCGGTGGCTACATTGACGATACGGTCATCACCACCAAAGTGAAAACGGCGCTGTTTGGCGACAAAGAAATCAAATCCAGCGAAATTAATGTGCAGACCTTTAAAGGCCGCGTGCAGCTCAGTGGTTTTGTTTCGTCATCCACCGATGCTAAGCGTGCGGTAGAGCTCACGCGGCAGGTGCAGGGCGTACGGCTCGTTGAAAACGACATGAAAATTAAATAATTGTCGAAAGTCAGAAAGTGAAAGGCGCCCAACGGCGCCTTTGTTGTCTCTACGGCTGGCAGCGACAATGCGCCCCTTTTACGATAAAGTAACATGACATTATCCGATGGGTGAGAAGACGATGTACGAGCGCTACGCTGGATTGATTTTTGATATGGATGGCACCATCCTTGATACCGAACCGACGCATCGTAAGGCATGGAGAGACGTGCTGGGGCGCTACGGTATGCGTTTTGATGAACAGGCAATGGTGGCGCTTAACGGCTCTCCGACCTGGCGTATTGCGCAGGCTATTATTGAAAGCCATGAAGCCGATCTGGATCCCCATCTTCTCGCGCGAGAAAAAACGCAGGCTGTCAAAGATATGCTGCTGGATTCGGTCACCCCTTTACCGCTGATTGACGTGGTGAAAGCGTGGCACGGCCGTCGCCCAATGGCGGTAGGGACCGGGAGTGAAAGCGCAATTGCAGAGGCCCTGCTCGCACATTTAGGTTTGCGCCACTATTTTGCCGCCGTCGTCGCCGCCGATCATGTCAAACAGCATAAACCTGCGCCGGACACCTTCTTACTGTGCGCCGAACGTATGGGCGTGGCGGCAGAACGTTGTGTGGTATTTGAAGACGCTGATTTTGGCCTTCAGGCCGCAGCCGCTGCGGGGATGGATGCCGTTGACGTGCGTCTACTGTGAATGAACTTCTGGCGCTGGGATCGCTGTTTGCAAGCAGCTTTCTCAGTGCGACGCTGCTGCCAGGAAACTCTGAAGCTGTATTGGTTGCATTGTTACTTTCCGGGGCCAGTAAACCTTGGCTTTTAGTAGCAATAGCAACAATGGGTAATAGCCTTGGCGGGGCAACTAACGTTATTCTTGGTCGTTTTTTCCCATTACGCAAAACATCGCGTTGGCAGGAAAAGGCAGTTGGCTGGCTACGTCGTTACGGCGCGGCTACGCTACTGTTGAGCTGGATGCCAGTCATTGGCGATTTGCTGTGCCTGCTGGCAGGGTGGATGCGCATTTCCTGGGGACCGGTACTCTTTTTTTTATGCCTTGGTAAAGCGTTACGCTACGTCGTTGTGGCGGCGTTGACGCTCCAGGGCATGACGTGGTGGCACTAATTGGAGGGTAGGTGGACTAGTCCCCATCTCCGCGAAGACAATTATGCTTAATAAAATGAATTCGACAGGCGGGAGGTCAATTTGATCCCGGACGTATCACAGGCGCTGTCCTGGCTGGAAAAACATCCTCAGGCTCTTCAAGGGATCCAGCGTGGTCTTGAGCGCGAAACTCTTCGTGTTAATGCCGATGGCTCATTGGCAACAACCGGTCATCCGGAGGCGTTAGGCTCCACGCTGACCCACAAATGGATAACTACGGACTTTGCCGAAGCGCTGCTGGAGTTTATTACTCCGGTTGATGGCGATATTGACCACATGCTGACGCTATTGCGCGACGTGCACCGTTATACCGCACGCCAGCTAGGCGATGAGCGTATGTGGCCGCTGAGCATGCCGTGCTACATCGCACCGGGCCAGGATATCGAACTGGCGCAGTATGGCACCTCTAACGTTGGCCGCCTGAAAACGCTGTATCGTGAAGGGCTGAAGAACCGCTACGGCGCGTTGATGCAGACGATTTCTGGCGTTCACTATAACTTCTCGCTGCCGATGGCATTCTGGCAGGCGAAATGCGGCGTGCATGATAAAGAAGCGATTTCTGCGGGCTATTTCCGTCTGATTCGTAACTACTATCGCTTCGGCTGGGTTATCCCATATTTGTTCGGTGCCTCCCCGGCTATTTGCTCTTCATTCCTGCAGGGCAAACCGACGACGCTGCCGTTTGAGAAAACCGACTGCGGCATGTACTACCTGCCTTACGCAACCTCGCTGCGCCTGAGCGACCTGGGTTATACCAATAAGTCGCAAAGCAATCTCGGAATTACGTTTAACGAATTGCATGAGTATGTGGCAGGATTAAAGCGGGCGATCAAAACGCCGTCGGAAGAGTATGCGCGCATTGGTCTTGAGAAAGACGGCAAGCATCTGCAGATCAACAGCAATATTCTGCAAATCGAGAATGAGCTGTACGCGCCGATTCGTCCAAAACGCGTGACCCGCGACGGCGAAACGCCATCTGATGCTCTGCTGCGCGGCGGCATTGAGTACATCGAAGTGCGTTCGCTCGACATCAACCCGTTCTCGCCGATTGGCGTTGACGAGCAGCAGATCCGCTTCCTGGACCTGTTTATGGTGTGGTGCGTGCTGGCCGATGCGCCGGAAATGAGCAGCGATGAACTGCTGTGTACCCGTACCAACTGGAATCGCGTGATTCTGGAAGGGCGTAAACCGGGTCTGACGCTGGGCATCGGTTGTGAAACCGCGCAGTTCCCGCTGACCAAAGTTGGTAAAGACCTGTTCCATGACCTTAAACGCGTCGCACAGACGCTGGACGGCATGAACGGTGGTACTGAGTATCAAAAAGTCTGTGATGAACTGGTGGCCAGTTTTGATAACCCAGATTTAACCTTCTCCGCTCGCATTCTGCGTTCTATGCTTGAGAGTGGAATTGGTGGTACTGGTAAAGCACTGGCGGAACAGTACCGCACGATGCTGCGTGAAGAACCGTTAGAAGTGCTGAGTGAAGATGATTTCGCGAAAGAGCGTGATGCGTCCAGAGAGCGTCAGCGTCAGATTGAAGCAGCGGATAGCGAATCGTTTGAAGCGCTGCTGGCGAGACACGCTTGATACAAAAGAAAAAGGCCACATCACTGTGGCCAAAATATACATCTCTAAATCAGGGATGATGATAACAAATGCGCGTCTTTCATATACTAAGACTGGCATTGGAACAAAGAGTTCAGTTTATTTTAAAAAAAATCACATTATCCTGAAGCAGAACGAGACGTATTGCATAAAGTTGATTCTACTCAATGAGTTATGTTTTTAACTTGGTAGAAAAAAGTGCAATGTCCGGGAGCATGAAGGTGATATCGGAGGTTACGAAATGCCGTTGTTAGATAGCTTCACAGTCGATCATACCCGTATGGAAGCCCCAGCCGTTCGCGTGGCGAAGAAGATGAATACCCCGCACGGCGACGCAATCACGGTTTTTGACCTGCGTTTTTGCATACCAAACCAGGAAGTGATGCCGGAAAAAGGGATCCACACTCTGGAGCACCTGTTTGCGGGCTTCATGCGTGACCATCTGAACGGTAACGGCGTTGAAATTATCGATATCTCGCCGATGGGTTGCCGTACTGGCTTCTACATGAGCCTGATTGGCACGCCGGAAGAGCAACGTGTCGCGGATGCCTGGAAAGCGGCCATGGCTGATGTTCTGAAAGTGAAGGATCAAAACCAGATCCCTGAACTGAACGTTTACCAGTGTGGCACCTACCAGATGCACTCGCTGAGTGAAGCGCAGGATATTGCTCGTCACATTATTGACCGTGGTGTACGCATCAACAGCAATGATGAACTGGCGCTGCCAAAAGAGACTCTGCAGGAACTGCACATCTAGTTTTCGCGCCTGAAAAATAGCTAAAACCCCGGGGTTCTCTCCGGGGTTTTTATTTATTCGTCATTTGAATGTATTGACCTTAATTATTATATAAATAAATTCATTTGTTTTTATTTTATGCCGCGAATGGACAAGGTAATCGCCTGCTTGGAAATAATTTATTTACCGGTCACATAAAATGAAAAACATAATCGTATAGCAGAAAAACATAATGGACCTCGCCCCCAGAACTGTAAAAAATACGCTCCTGACAAATCGGTTTTGTTCGATAAAATAAAAATGGAGTTTATATGCCTACAGGGGATAGAGTTTCTATCAGAGAAAAGGTTGGCTACAGTCTTGGCGACGCGGCTAGCCACATTGTGTTCGACTCTTCAGTTGCCATTCTCGCTTATTTTTACACTGATATTTACGGTCTGCCTCCAGCGGTAATGGGAACGATGTTCCTGCTGGTTCGTTTACTTGATGCGATTACCGATCCCATTATGGGCGCTATTGCTGATGCAACCTCAACGCGCTGGGGACGTTTTCGTCCATGGCTGTTAGCCATTTGCGTACCGTTTGCGGTGAGCTGCGTGTTGGTTTATTCCGTGCCTTCATTTGGTGACACGGGAAAAATTATCTACGCGGTAGCGGCCTATATCTTTATGACCCTGATGTATACCGCGATTAACATTCCTTATTGTTCTTTGGGGGCGGCACTGACCTCCGATCCGCGTGAAAGCCTTTCTCTGCAGTCCTGGCGTTTTGCAATTACGCCTATCGGCGGCGCATTGGGGACGGCGCTAATCCTGCCGCTGGCCGATTTCCTCTACCCTAGCGATAGAGCTACTGGTATTCAGGTGGCTATGGCTCTCTTCGGCTGTATTGGCTGCCTGATGTTTATCATCTGTTTCTTCACCACCAAAGAACGCGTCCAGCCCATCAAAGAGGAGAACCTTAATATTGCGCGCGACGTGAAAATTCTGTTCAAAAATGACCAGTGGCTGATCCTCTCGGTTTACAACTTTATGATGCTGGTGGCCGTTGTGCTGCGCGGTGGGGCGGTGGTTTATTACATCAATATTGTCCTGAATAAAGGCGCTGATATTATTACTTTGTTTATGTTAGGCGGGATGTTTGCCTCGATGGCAGGCTCGGTTCTGGCCAAGCCTTTTGGTACGCGTTTCTGTAAGGTGAAACTCTCATTCTGGATTAACTTACTGACCGCGGCATTCGGCATTATTTGTTTTGTGATACCACCGCAGATGTGGGTAGCTGTATTTATTATTCATATTATTATCTCAACGATTCAGGGCGGCAATGGTGCCCTGCAATGGTCAATGATTACTGATGCAAATAATTATGGTGAATGGAAAACTCAGCGCCGAATTACCGGTATGAACGTCGCCGCCAATATATTTGTCATTAAGCTCGGCGTTGCGGTAGGGGGCGCTATTCTGGGTTGGGTATTGGCATATTTCCATTACCAGTCAGGTGTGTCTACGCAGTCCTCTTCGGCGGCTCAAGGCGTGATGCTGCTCTTTACGATTGTTCCAGCGGTGTTCTATGTATTGACGGCGTTCTCCATCAAGTTCTATGGTCTGAACGAAGCCAGAATGAATCGCGTTGTTGATGATCTGAAAAAAGGCGCATTTGCCCATTCGTAAAAAAAGGCCAGCTCGTTTGAGCTGGCCCTTTTTCTTAGTGAGCGCCTCCGCCACCACCCCCAGCACCGAACGGCGGCTTGGCAAACCACACCAGCCCCAACAGCACCAGGAATATCCCAGCCGAAATCCAGAAGATCTCGTTGGCAGAAACAATCAGCCCCTGATTGGTTATCTGCTGGGCTATCCAGCCGGAAGCCTGCTGCTGAGTCATCCCCATGCTTTGCAGCTGATCGTACATCTGCTGAGCATTAGGGTTGAACGGCGTCACGGATTCCGTGAGCTGCGCGTGGTGCATAGCCTCGCGGTTGGTCCACAGCGTGGTGGTTATCGATGTCCCGATAGAGCCTGCCAGCGTACGCGTAAAGTTCGACAGGCTCGATGCGGCCGCCAGACGCTCAGGCGGTAGCCCGGAGAGCGTGATGGTGGTCAACGGCATGAAGAAGCACGCAACGGCGAAGCCCTGAATAAACTGCGGCCACGCCGACGCGCCGAAGTCCATCCCCGGCTCGAAGGTATAAGCACGCCAGTAGAAACAGACGGCGTACATGATAAAACTGAACGTGACCAGACGGCGCATATCCAGCTTATGGGCAAAGCGGCCGATAATCGGCGACAGAATGACGGGGATTATCCCAACCGGCGCTGACGCCAGACCTGCCCACGTGGCGGTGTAGCCGTAGACCTCCTGCAATAGCTGCGGCAGCAGAACAATGGCACCGAAGTAGAGCATATAGGCCAGACTGATACACAAACAGCCGATGGTAAAGTTTCGCGATTTAAACAGCGAGAGATCGACTATCGGGTTGTCGTCGGTGAGCTCCCAGACAATCAGGAAACTTAGCGAGACGACCGCCACCACGGTCAGTACGATTATCTCGGTTGAGTTAAACCAGTCGAGCTCTTTACCCTGGTCGAGCATAACCTGCAGGCTACCGATCCCCAGCACCAATAGCGCGAGGCCGATGCCGTCGATACGACGCTGTTCGGTTCGCGTTTCGCGTCCCCGCAGGCTCTGAAGGCTCAATAACACTACCAGAGCACCGATAGGCACGTTGATGAAGAAGATCCAGCCCCAGTGGTAGTTATCGCTGATAAAGCCACCGAGGATTGGCCCGCAAATTGGTGCCACAATCACCGTCATCGACCACAGCGCCAGCGCAATAGAGCGCTTGGCCGGTGGGTAGTTGCTGAGTAGCAGACTCTGCGACAGCGGAATCAGCGGCCCGGCGACAATCCCCTGGATGACGCGGAAGAAGATGAGCATGCTGAGGCTGTTGGACATCCCGCACGCCCACGACGCGATGACAAAGGCGACGGTTGACCACATGAAAAGTCTGACCTCACCGACGCGCTTCGCCAGCCAGCCAGTAATCGGGATCGAGATGGCGTTGGCCACCCCGAATGAGGTAATAACCCATGTCCCCTGGCTCAATGAAGAGCCAAGGTTCCCGGCAATCGTGGGGATAGCCACGTTGGCGATGGTGGAGTCAAGCACCTGCATGAATGTCGCAAGCGACAGCGCAATGGTCATAATGACCAGCTGCGCGCCTTCTAGCGGTTTTTGCGGTTGCATTACGCGCACCCCAGCATTAGTTGGCGTTGGCCTGGACGATGTCGTTAATCAGCTTGTTCACCGGTTCGAGGCTGATTTCACGCGCATTGCTTTCGTATACCGGGCTGGTGCGGATCTGGTTAGCCAGCATCTGCCCTTCACGGTTGGAGGTGTCCACTTTAACCAATGTCGACAGGCCAATACGCAGCGGGTGTTTCGCCAGCTGGTTGGCATCCAGTTCAATACGCACCGGCAGACGCTGGACGACTTTGATCCAGTTACCGGTGGCGTTTTGCGCCGGCAGCAGGGAGAAGGCGCTACCGGTACCCATGTCCAGACCGACCACTTTACCGGTGTACTTCACATCATCGCCGTAAATATCACTGATGACGGTCACCGGCTGGCCAATACGCATGTGCGCAA
This sequence comes from Kluyvera huaxiensis, assembly GCF_040149365.1. Lineage (NCBI taxonomy): Bacteria > Pseudomonadati > Pseudomonadota > Gammaproteobacteria > Enterobacterales > Enterobacteriaceae > Kluyvera > Kluyvera huaxiensis. The sequence goes on along the minus strand of NZ_JBEFLV010000038.1, from coordinate 11,885 downwards.
GCTGCGTCTCTTTAAAGTTAGCATCAACCCACAGGTTGCTTGCTGGCACAACGGCCATCAGCGGGGTGGTTGGGCTAATCTGCGCACCCGGCTGCACGGAACGACGGGAAACGTAGCCGCTCATCGGGCTGACGATTTTGGTACGCTGCAGCGCAAGCCACGCGTTACGCACATCGGTTGCTGCCTGGCGAACGGTAGGCTGTTCTTCCAGCGTGCTGCCGAGGATCATCGCCTGGTTGGCGTTGTACTGCTGAATGGCGACGTTCAGGGCTGCCTGCGCGCTAGTGACGGCGTCTCTGGCGTGCTGCAGTTCTTCGCGGCCAATCAGGTTGGCGCTGCCCAGCGGAATACGACGGTTAAGGTCGGTCTGCGCCTGCGACAGCGTGGTTTTGCGGATCTCGATGTTAGCCTGCAGCTGTTTGTTGTTGATCATCAGCTGGCGCATCTGACGTACGCTGGAGGCCAGCGTGGTCTGTGCTTTTTCGAAAGCCTGTTGGGCATCGGTCTGGTCCAGAGTCACCAGCACGTCGCCTTGTTGGATGTAGTCGGTGTTATCGGCCCAGACTTTGGTGACGCTACCGGATACCTGCGACATGATTTGAACCTGGTTGCCAGCCACGTATGCATCATCGGTTTCCTCGAAGTGACGCAAGACTAAAAACCAGTAGCTGCCATAGATAATGCCAATAATAACAAAGAGCAAGGTCAACAAGATGAGGATGCGATTACGCTTGCCTTTCTTGTTGGCGGGTTGCTGCGGGGCTTGAGTCTCCGCATTTGCGCTCATGTGATTCTCCACATTCTTATTATTTATATCGGCTTAAGCCGACTTGTTTACCGTAAAAAGCCAGCAGGGATTATCTGCTGGCCTGTTTGTTTTCGTTTTTATCGCGGTAGTATCAACGCAGGGCGTCAAGCACTGTGCCATCCTCTTCCATCTGGTCCAGACGGGTAAGAAGTTTGCGGGTGATATGTTCGAGCTGGTCTTTCTCTGCGTGGCTTAATGACGACCAAAGCTGGTGCAGGCAGTTATGCTGAGGAGGCAGAACCTCGTTCAGGAACTCACGACCTTTGTCGGTGAGCTGCAGATGCAGACAGCGGCGGTCATTGTCGCTTTCGCGGCGTTCAATCCAGCCGCGTTTTTCCAGCTCATCGGCAATGCGGGTGGCATTAGTACGCGATGAGCCCAGCGCGCAGCTGAGTTCGGAGGGCTGAATACTGTGATTTTCTTGAGACTCCAGCGTGATTAGCGCCATAAACAACGTCTCGTTAATCCCCTGTGCTTTCAGCATCTTATTGCGATTATCCAGCAGTTTGCCTTGCATGTGCATGCAAAGACGGGTCAGCAGAATTTCCTGGAACGGAAAATCTTCGCTGCGGCTGGCGCGGAATTTTAGCATTTGTTCAATGGGCGTAAACGAACTATCCATCTGGGCATTACCTCATTAGTTACAGTCGATATAGTAACGAGGGTGACAAATAAAGTAAATGAATTAATTGCCGTAATTTATGTAGATAATCTATGACATACGCGCGCCGGGCGACTGGACCCGGCGTTCGCTGCTTTATTCCGCTTCCTGACGGTGATAGCCCCACCTCCACACCAGCAGATTGGCTACTGCCATCAGGCTACCCGCCAGACAAACGCCCAGCCAGCCCGCATGCTGCCATGCCGAGGCTGATAGCAGTGAACCTGCCGCGCCGCCGATAAAGTAGCTGGTCATATAGCCTGCCGTCAGACGGTTACGCGCATCGGGCTGCACCCGGTAAATGACCGTCTGGTTGGTGATGTGTACACCCTGTACCATCAGGTCGAGGACCAGAATGCCGATAATTAGCGCGATTGCCGAAGTGTGTCCAAACCAGATAGCCACCCATGACAACAGCAGGAGCACCAGCCCCCACGTGGTGGTCAGATGCGCTTTACCCTTATCGGCCAGACCGCCAACCGGACGTGCGCCCAGCGCCCCTGCGGCACCCGCCAGGCCAAATAGGCCGATGGTGGCCTCCGAGTAGTTAAACGGTGCGCCGGACAGCAAAAACGCCATCGAAGTCCACAGAATGCTGAAGTTGGCAAAGGTCAGGCAGCCCAGAAGCGCGCGGGTGCGCAGCAGTTTATCGTGAGTAAAGAGGCTAAAAATCGACCCCAGCAGTTGCCCATAGTTAAGGTGGTTCTGCTGTTTGAGCGTTGGCAGACCGCGCCACAGGGCCAGTGCCAGCAGCACCATGAGCACGGTGGCAACCCAGTAAACGGTACGCCAGCCGCCAAGGCTTGCCAGAAGACCTGCGACGGTACGTGCCAGCAAAATACCGAGCAGCAGCCCGCTCATCACCGTCCCGACCACCTTACCGCGCTTTTCCGGCGCAGCGAGGGTGGCGGCCAGCGGGACCAGCAGTTGCGCCACAACCGAGAACAGGCCGGTGAGGGCGGTGCCCAGAATCATCATCGCCAGGGAGGTGCTGTTAGCGGTGATAAGCATTCCGCCTGCCGACAGCAGCGTCATGGTGACAATCAGCCGACGACGCTCAAACATATCGCCCAGCGGAACCAAAAACAGCAGCCCGCAGGCATAACCAAGCTGGGCGGCAGTGACGATAAAACCGGCCTGGCTGGCGCTCAGCGAAAAGTTGCGGGCGATGGTTTCCAGCAACGGTTGAGCATAGTAGTTACTGGCGACCGCCAGCCCCGTGGCAATCGACATTAAGGCGATAAGTGCTGGGCTAAGCCCATGCGAAGGTTTGGTCATTGTTTAAGAAATTGTTGGGGAGAATGTTAGTAATCATAACGAAAGGCGGCGGGGAAGGGGAAAATGTCGGGTAGCGGAATGTGCCATTGCGATTGTGGGGAAACTCCCGGCGCCTTGTGCGCGCCGGGAGAGGTGGAGCTCGTTAATTTACTTCTGCGCAGCCAGCGCTTCTTTAACCCAGCCGTCAAATACCTGCTGGTGAGCTTTCACCCAACCATCAACCTGACCCTGAACGTCGGCTTCGGATGATTTACCGTCATGCATCATCGCGTTCTGCGCGTTGATATCGGAAAGTGGCAGCTTCATGATGGCAAACAGCTTCGCCGCTGCCGGGTTTTTCTCGGCCCAGGCTTTGTTCGCCACAATGTGCATGGTGCTGACCGGGAAGCCGTAGTTGGCACCGTTAGACAGCTTGGTATCGATATCTTTCTGCACGCCCGGCAGGGAAGAGAACGGTACCTGCAGCCATACCACGTCTTTACCCGGCTTCAACACGTCGCTCACCCAGTACGGTGTCCAGGTGTAGTAGATAACCGGTTTACCTTCTTTGAAACGGGTGATGGTGTCGGCCATCATCGCCGCATAGTTGCCCTGATTATGTTCGACCGTTTTGGTCAGGTCATAGGCATCTAACTGGTGGTTAATGACCGCTTCGCAGCCCCAGCCGGGGTTACAGCCCGTCAGGTCGGCTTTGCCGTTGCCGTTGGTGTCGAACAGTTTGGCAATTTTCGGATCTTTAAGCTGTTCGATATTGGTGATGTGGTACTGGTCGGCGGTTTTTTTATCGATCAGATAACCCTGGGCCGCGCCGTTGATCAGCGTCCCTTCACGATAGAATTTCTTGTCGCCGCCTGCGGCTTCATACATATCGTCATGCAGTGGGATCCAGTTTACGGCGGTGAAGGTGGCATCACCGGCGGCAATCGAGGTATAGCCGACGTTGTAATCCACTTCGTTTGGTTTATCGACGGTGTAACCCAGTTTTTCCAGCGCACGGCTGACCAGCAGCGTCTGGAAGGTCTCTTCAGACAGCGTGCTTTGTATCGGCTGTACGGTAATGCCTTTCCCCGGCTGGTCAGCGGCGAAAGCGCTGGTGGAAACCAAAGTGGCGAAAGCGGTAGCAAAAACTAATGAGTGTCGCATCGTTGTTCCTTTAATAGTGATTGTTGCGGAGCATTGGCCCGACGCACGCCGGGCCAATACGATGGTTACTTAGTGAAGGGGCGAAGAAGCAGACCCAGAGGGCCGGTATGGAACCAGCGGCGGTTGCCACGGCTGCGGGAGTCGCGACCAACGGCCTGGGTTAAGCGGTCAAGAATGATCGCCAGGATGACAATCCCCACGCCGCCCACGGTGGCAAGGCCCATATCGAGACGGCCGATACCGCGCAGTACCATCTGACCGAGACCGCCGACGGCAATCATCGAGGCGATAACCACCATCGACAGCGCGAGCATCAGCGTCTGGTTGACGCCGGCCATAATGGTTGGCATCGCCAGCGGCAGCTGGACTTTAAACAGCATCTGGCGCGGGCTGGCACCGAAGGAGCGCGAGGCCTCAATCAGGTCAGCCGGAACCTGGTTAATCCCCAGAATCGTCAGACGCACAATGGGCGGCAGGGCGAAGATAATGGTAACAACCACCCCCGGTACGTTGCCGATACCAAACAGCATGACGATAGGCACCAGGTAAACGAATGCCGGCGTGGTCTGCATGGCATCAAGCAGCGGACGAATGATTTTCGCCGCCCGTGGGCTGCGCGCTAGCCAGATACCCAGCGGTAGACCGATAACCACGCAGAACAGTAGCGCGGTCAGCACCAGCGCGAGGGTTATCATTGCCTGTGACCAGGCGCCAATGGCACCGATGACAATTAATGAAATTAAGGTCGCCACGCCCATGCCAACGCCGGAGATTTGCCAGGCAATCAGGGCAAAAATCACGATAGCTACCGGAGCGGGCATTCCCAGCAACAGCTGCTGGAACGCGCTAAGGATATAGTCGATGGGAACGCGGATCCCCTGGAATACCGGACGGAAGTGAGTCACCACCCAGTCGATCCCGTGAGTGACCCAGCTATCGAGCGGAATCAGCGTTTTATGGAACGGATCCATAATATTGAAGTGCTCGGCCTGCGGTGCGGGCGCGCTGTGCAGCCAGTCTGCACCGCCGCCGTCTGCGGGCGTTGATGAACCCCACGCGTCGGCAGAATTTGCCGCACTGTCTGCGGCCGGTGTGGTATCCCACGGATTTGATTGATCAGCCATTGTTTGCCCCCTCGCGATCTAATGCCTGTAGCAGCATTCTTTTTGAAATAACGCCGACGTACTGCTGTTCTTCTCCAACAACCGGTACGGCGCAGGGGGCGTGGCCCACCTGAGAGAGTAATTCGCTGAGCGGGGTTTGCGCATCAACGGCTACGGGCTCATGAATGAGCGCAGCCTCAATTCCCTGATTTGCCTGTAACGCTTCTTTCAGTGAATCAATGGATACGATGCCGACAAATTTATTACCTCGTTCGATGACATAGCCATATTCACGATCGTCATCCTGTAATAATTTTAAGGCCGAGCGGGGACCAAATCCTGGCGTTTTTCGGATCAATGCATCCGGATTACGGCGAGCAATATCTTTGGCACTAAATACCTGGCTAATATCTACACCGCGGAAGAAGGTGCGGACATAATCATTGGCTGGATTATTCAGAATTTCATCTGGAGTACCGACCTGTACCACTTCACCATTTTGCATAATGGCAATGCGGTCACCAATTCGCATCGCTTCATCGAGATCGTGGGAAATAAAGACCACGGTACGCTGATGTTTGGCCTGTAATTTTACCAGCTCATCCTGCATCTCTGTGCGAATTAATGGGTCGAGCGCCGAGAAGGCTTCATCCATTAATAGAATATCGGGGTTAATCGCCAGAGCACGGGCAAGGCCTACGCGCTGACGCATCCCGCCGGAGAGTTCATCCGGGTAGGCGTGGGCATAATTCTCAAGGCCGACCTGACGCAGCGCATCCAGCGCTTTGGCCTGACGTTCTTGCGCCGGTACACCGGCCAGGTCCATGCCAAAAGCGGTATTATCCAGTACGCTCATGTGCGGCATTAGCGCAAATGACTGGAAGACCATCGCAATTTTTTTACGACGAACATCGCGAAGCTCGGCATCGGATATTTTGGCAATATCAATACCGTCAATCAGCACCTGCCCGCGAGTGGGTTCAATCAGACGATTGAGAAGGCGTACCATGGTGGATTTACCGGAGCCGGATAACCCCATGATGACAAATATCTCGCCTTCTTCAATGGCCAGACTGGCGTCTTTTACGCCAAGTGATAACCCTGTCTTATCGAGAATTTGTTCTTTGTTGAAACCTTTCTCGATATATTTAAATGCTCGCTGTGGGTGTTCGCCGAATATTTTATAAAGATTCTTCACTTCTAATTTAACTGCCATGCAATATAAGATTTCCTATTTTTAGTTTGTGTCGATATGTTACCTGATGAAAATAATGACCTGTTTTATACCCTAGCATACTGAGACGATGTGACAACCCTCAATCTGTACCCATCTGAAATATGGACAAGGTGATTATGGCTGAATTTCCCATGATATAAGGGCTGAGGGCGAATTGTGGATGGCTGATTTTTTTTGCAAATTAGCATAAGAAATCTGGTGGAGATCTAATTATCGCTATAAATATTGCCTGATAATTCAACCTAAAATGCCGAAGGGTATTTGTATGATGATGGTGATTTTAAAAGAAATATCCGGGTGAAAATCAGGGGATATTCTACCGGGAATAGATGGGGTAATTATCAAAAAATGACGCCCATAAATAGTGATAATTTATGGGCGATGATGGCTTACATTCTCATGCCGACGGCCAGACGGTTAAAGGCGTTCATCAGGCTGATGGCAAAAGTCATATCGCTTATCTGTTCGGCGCTGAAATGCGCCAGCAGCGGTTGATAGACGTTGTCTTCGGCATGCGTTTCGGCAACGTGGGTCAGGTCTTCAGCCCAGGTCAAGGCAGCACGCTCCGCATCGCTGAAGTGATTACTCACTCGCCAGCCTGCCAGCGCATCCAGTTTGCTCTGATCGACACCGGATTTACGCAGCACCTTACTGTGCATCTCAAGGCAAAATGCGCAGCCGTTAATTTGTGAAACGCGCAAATACAGCAGTTCAAGCAGCGTGCGCTCCAGCGAGCTTTTTTCCAGTGCGACACTGGCCTGAACCAGCCCGGCATAGACGGCTGGGCTCAGTTCACTATAGGGTTGGCGTAATTCAGTCATGATGTCACTCCTCGTTCAAGATGGGGCAAAAATAGCACTATAATGGTCTTAAAAAGATAGCCATATTAAGAGTAAAAAATAAGACCATGAAAGCAAAAGATGCCCCGCGTTATCAGCAGATAGCCAGACAGCTTAAGGCCGCAATTGAACAGGGGGAGTTGACCTCCGGCAGGCGTCTGCCTTCCAGCCGGGTTTACGCTCAGGAACTGGGCGTTTCCCGAGTGACGGTGGAGAACGCCTATGGCGAGCTGGTGGCTCAGGGCTGGCTTGAGCGACGCGGGCAGGCGGGAACGTTTGTAAGCGATCACTTAACCGTTCAGCCGCTGACTGCAGAGCCACTTGGATTTGGTGGTGAGCAGTCCGAGCCTCAGCCTTTTCAGCTTGGGCTGCCCGCGTTGGATCTCTTTCCTCGTGGCCTGTGGGCCCGGGTGATGGGGCGGCGATTGCGAACCCAGACGCGTTTTGACCTTGCGCTGGGAGATGTGTGCGGAGAAAGCACGTTGCGCCAGGCGCTGGTGGAGTATTTGCGTCTTTCGCGCAGTATCGAATGCGAGGCTGAGCAGGTATTTATTACTTCAGGGTATGCCGCCTCGATGAGCCTGATTCTACAATCGCTGGGCGGACGCGGCGAAACAATGTGGGTAGAAGATCCGGGGTTCCCGCTTATTCGCCCGGTAGTCGAACAAGAGGGCGTGACGCTTTCTCCGGTGCCGGTGGACGCGGAGGGGATGGACGTCGAGTGGGCGATGCAGCAGGTTCCTGACGCTCGTTTTGCCCTGTTGACCCCGGCGCATCAAAGTCCCACCGGGGTTGCGCTTTCGCTACCCCGTCGTCGACAGCTTCTGGACTGGGCCGCTCATCATCAGGCGTGGATAATCGAAGACGACTACGACAGCGAGTTTCGTTATCTTGGCAAGCCGCTGCCGCCGTTGAAAAGCCTGGATGCGCCGCAGCGGGTTATTTATGCCGGAACGTTCAGTAAATCGCTGTTCCCGGCACTGCGCACGGCGTGGCTGGTGGTGCCTTTGCCGCTGGTAGCCGAGTTCCGTCGCCAGGCGCAGCGCCTGGCCTGCCCGGTACCGCTACTGTGGCAGCAAACGCTGGCGGACTTTATACGCGAAGGGCATTTCTGGCGGCATCTGAAGAAAATGCGCGTGCACTATGCGCAGCGTCGCCGCTGGCTCGAAGAGGCGCTCGCGGCGAATGGATTTCAGGTGGTGGAGCAGTTAGGGGGAATCCAAATGGTGGTGGCCGTTGAGGGCGATGACAGGGCGATGGCGTATCAGGCCCGGTGTGCCGGGCTGGCGGTGCAGGCGGTGAACGACTGGCGTATCGCCAATAGTGGTCATGCTGGCCTGATTATGAGCTTTACCAATATTATCTCGCAGAAAATGGCGCAGCAGCAGGTTGCGGCGTTGAAACAGGCGATTAAATAAAAACCCCGGATTATCAGGGATAATCCGGGGCAGACGCGTTTTTATTATCTACATCATTGTGGTTATATTATCGACGGCATCCTAATAATATGCCAATAAATATCCCCACCGCCGCGGCAGCGCTCACACTTTGCCACGGTTTATCGTGAATATAGCTATCTGCGGTGTCGGCAACATCGCGGACGCTTTGCTGCAAGCGGCTGCGTCCGTGAATGCGCGCGCGGGTTTCACTGAGCAGAGATTTCGCCTGGCGGCGGGCGGTCTCAACTTCATCCTTATTATCGCTGGCCCAGCTCTTGAGGATTCCTTCGAGACTATCAGCTAATTGGCTGACATCATTATGAATATCCTGTGCCTCTTCATCTGCTTCATTGCGGTTAAATGGCTTAATCATTACGGTCTCCCCGAAATTTGATAGAACCTTAAGTGTAGGCCATTCGACATAATTTGCCGGGAATGAGACTGTTTGTGGAATTATCTGAAAGCGAGGCGAATACTGATTACGGTAAGGTGGCGATGCAGTAAAAGATGACGAGGAAAACATATGTATTTACGACCTGACGAGGTGGCGCGCGTTCTTGAAAAAGCGGGCTTTACCATGGATGCGGTAACGCCAAAAGCATACGGCTATTGCCGTGGTGAGGATTACGTTTACGTTAACCGCGAAGCGAGAATGGGACGCACGGCGCTGATCATTCATCCGGCATTAAAAGAGCGCAGCTTTAAATATGCCAATCCGGCTTCTGATATTAAAGCGTGCGATCACTATGAGCAATTTCCACTGTATGTTGGTGGCGCCGTTGAGCAGCATTACGGTATTCCGCATGGCTTTAGTTCGCGTATGGCGCTAGAGCGGTTTTTAGATGGGCTATTTGGCGAGAACGTATAAATAAATGACTGGCCTGGCCAGTCATTTATTTCACTGCAATCAGGCTTTCGCCTGCGCGTACTGTTCGACACGGAACAGGCGACGACAAAAGTCGAGGAAGTAGCCGTAAACGGCACCCATCACCAGCGAGATTACCGCGTTTGAACTGACTGCTGCCGCTATCTGGTGCCAGTCAGCACCGACACTCAGCAGAATCAGCACGTACACCGGAGACTGGAAGGTGATGTACGCAATGGGATCTGCCACTCTCTTCATCCAACCCGCCGGGGTAATTTTCGCGGCTTGTCGCATCACGAAGTCACGATACATACCGTATGGCCAGGCAATAATAATGTTGACTGGGATTGCCACCAGACGGGATGAAAGTGACTGCTCGAAGGTCATTCCTGAGAGAAAAATTTCAATCATCATGTTCACGACGGAACAGTAGACAACCATGGCGAAAGTGTCTGCTGCCGCATGACGCAGGCGTGACTGCGCAGAGAACATCGGTATGCTCCTCGAAAAATGGACGGTTAACACAGAGAAAATCGTGTTTACTGGCGTTTTGGTTTGGTTTATTTGACGTGTATAGGTTATCTATCTGCAATAAAACAAACAACTAGTGAAAAATTTTTATTTAAGGCGTTTTTGTCGATAAAATACTCTGTAGCAGATTGTTTGTCTGACACCGCGCTATTTTTGTTTTTTATGTTTGTTTTTCATTTATAAATCATGGTATTGCGTTTTGTTTGGCAATGGAGTGAAAAGACAGAGATACACGTGTTTTTTGGTGTGAAGGAGAGTTTGGTGTTTTTATTGTGATTTTAATCACGTTTGGCTTTTTTATCCGAGTTTATGCCGGTTGGTTAGTATTTAATTCTGCTGTCTTTTATTTGAAAGTATGCGTGATTTCTGAGTAATCATTCATTGTTAGGCGGGGTAAGAGAAAGGATATGCGGTGAGCTGCGCCCACCGCCGGATAATATCAGCAGACGCCGAAATCACCGTCTTCTTGATACGGGGCAACGTCGCTGTTCTTCAGCGTGTATTGTTTACCCTGTTCATCGCTAGCCTGTACGGCCACGATGCTCTCTTCGTGCGCTTCAATAACCTTTAATTTTGGTCCACCCATTTTCGGTTGAACCAGATCGCCAGGTGCAAACATCAAGATGCTCCTTTGTTATCCATTGTCATTAACACACTCGTCGGAAAACGGACTCGCGCGAGAAGAAATCAGCGTCGGTTCCACGGCATGATGGCAAGCAGCCGCGCCATGCCGCAAAATCCGGTTACGCCAGCCAGGGTTAATCCAGCGCCAACAAACGCACTAAGCAGGAAGAATGCGCTGGAGACGCTATACCCGAGCACGACGCCCAGTAAAATTAACACGCCGGCAGCAATCTGTACCTGGCGCATAAGAGGTAGAGGCTGCGATTTATCCTCCACGGTCGCCAGACCCGCTTTTCGCCATGCCTCGATACCGCCTTCGACGACCTTCACCTGCGCCGGCGCGGCGGCGGCAATCAGCTTACTCAAATGATTGCGCGTCCGGTTGCCGGACTGGCAGTGAAAAATCACCACCTCGTCAGCGCCTGCCTGCAACATTGCGCCTTGTTCCAGCGCAGCCAGCGGCAACAGTCGGGCGGCAGGAATATGTTCACGTGCATACTCATCGGCATCACGAATATCGATAAGACTGGCACCCTGCTCAATGAGCGCAAGCGCCGCGGCTGGGGAGATATGTTCAACGGTCATTTTATGTTTCTCTCAGGGGCAGTAGAGCGTTTTTAACGTGGCGACGATCTGCTTCACCGCGTCGTTTTTAATAAAATAGTGAATGCGCTGCGCGTCGCGCTGGCTGTCAATGAGCCCTTCTTCGCGCATTCTGGCGAGATGCTGGGAGGTCGCGGATGGGCTTAACCCGGTGATTTTTGCTAAGTCACCGGCGCTGGTGCCTGGGGCATCGCACAGCATACAAAGGATCAGCAGCCGGTTAGGATTGCTCATTGCTTTTAGCAGCGTGGCGGCTTCGCTGGCGCGTGTCTGGAGAAGTTCGCTGTCGTTCATCTTAGTTTAGTGTTTGCTTAATTAAGAGGACACTAAACTAAAAGCATTAAGAGCGCCAGTAAAAGATCAATTTGTTAATGAATATGTTGATTTATCGGCTGATTGTATATTTGGCGGCAGTATAGGGAACTATTGCTCATGAGATTGTTCTTAGTTTTATTTATGCAAGCGCATTTTTTGTCACAAATAGAATGCAATATCATGCATAGAAAGGTTAATTTCGTTACCGCAATGCTGCTAGTGTTAAATTTATTTCGGGGTATATATTTTTAATGTTTTATTTTCCGTGGGTGACTACTAACATTTCACAAACCTTGTTGATTTTTATTTAAGCAGGTTAAATTTTTTCACTGCTACTTTACTAAGGAAGGTGCGAATAAGCGGGGAAATTCTTCTCGGCTGACTCAGTCATTTCATTTCTTCATGTTTGAGCCGATTTTTTCTCCCGTAAATGCCTTGA
>NZ_JBEFLV010000037.1:0-20215 GCF_040149365.1 Kluyvera huaxiensis | reverse complement strand
TCAGATAACTCCTGATAGTCGAGTTAGGTATACCTGTTTTGACAACAAGTGAGCTAACCGTGTCATCTGTCGCAGACATAGCATCAGTCAGCCTCCGGCCGAATTCGAAAGCATTCATATCTTCGAGTAGATCTTTTTCTGGTTTAGACATTTTTGCGCCAGTGGCTTCCAACTTATTGAATTAAATGAACATACACAAATCACAACAAACCGCTAAATAAACACCTTTAAATTCACAGGATATTGCGATAGGCTAAACGTATGTTTTGCAAGCAATGGCTCTGCAAATCTAACTTCTGAGAATCGCATAATCAGGGCTGAAATGCCACGCCTGCGCTCGCCCTGAAAAAAACTAAGCAGGTGCTTGAGTCTGTACCGCCACTGTGTCCGGGGTCTCTGACTGTTGTATCAGCCATGCTGGCTCCTCCTGGTCGGTTTGCCAGGGCCACGGTTTTTTTTCTCCAGACAGAGGACTGGACATGGAACTGCTCAGCCTGAACGATGGCATCCTTACCTTTATCCAGAGCGCCAGCAGCCATTTTCTCACGCTGGCCGTCACCATACTGCCCGTATTTCTGTTCATGCGGATCCTGCTCACCGTGACCCTGCGCCTCGTAGGTACCTCGCAAACGGAGGCCCTCGCCCGGCTTTGTGGCCGTTCCAGGATACTCACCTACGGGCTCCTGCCAGTCATTGGCTGGTTGCTGCTCCGGGCTCCAGGGGCGCTGGCCCTCGGGGTCGTGTTGCCGGAGAAAAGTAAGCCCGGCTTCGAGGATGCGCTCACCACCCTTGCCCATCCCCTGTCCACCGCCTTCCCGGGGGTAGTGACCCCTGAACTGGTCGCCTGGCTAAGCATTACGGCCGGACTTCGGAACCATGGCCTGCCCGTGACCCCGTTGGCCCTGCACTATCTCCTGACTGGCGTGCTGATCTGCCTTATCCGGGGAATGGTCACAGAGTGGATCTTTCAGCGGATCACCTCACGAGGGAAACGCTGATGCAACGCGACCACACCCTCATCCTCAAGCAGGGAACCCACGTGGAAGACTGCCGCTCACGGGCGCGGGGGTCTCTATCCGGGAACGGCATCCTGGTCATGTTCTTCGACCATGCACATGTGCCTCTCCACGACGGGGTCCTGCATCCGGGCAGTCCGACTTCAGAGCTTGCCGATCTGTGGGGCGCATTCATCATCAAGGAGGGCTATCCATGGAGCTGATCCACATCACCCCCGGCCCCGGGGGCAGCGGCACAGGCTTCTGGCTTCCGCTGCGCAGCGGCCGGATCATCCTGTGTCTCACAGGCGGGGATTTTCATCCCGTCGCCATCGAACTGGCGGCCCTGACCGAGTCTGAGCTGGTCAACGGCTATTCCACCCTGCCCCCCGACGAACAGCTGCTCTGCGTGGTGCTCAATGACCCGGGCTCCCTGCTCTGCGGCCTTTATCCTCAGAAGCGCATTCCGGTAATCAACGTCCGGCCGGGCCGCTACAACGGCCATCTCGCCAGCTTCATCACCGATGCCACCTATGTCTCCGGAGTGACCCTCTCCGAAATCGCCCGGGCGGACATACACACCGTGCCCGATCCGGTCTCATCGCCCATACGGGAGTCCGGGCCAGTGATCCGCCATTCGCCACCCGCGCCACGCGGGATTAAGTGCCTTGCCGCCGGGGAGGTTCGTCTGGCCCTGTGGGTGGGGGAAGTACTCCCTCTGTTACGCGATGCAGCCCGGGAGGCCATCCAGGTATCACTGCGCGACATCCTGCCCTTTATGGCCCTGATCGCCCTGCTGATGGCCCTCGCCGAAAACTCAACCCTGGGGGCCGCTATGGAACACCTGCTGACCCCGCTCGTGGGCTCGGTCTGGGGACTCCTGCTGCTCTCGGTCATCTGCAGCTTCCCGTTCCTGTCCCCGCTGCTCGGGCCGGGGGCAGCCTTCTCGCAGATGGCTGGAGTGATTATCGGGACGCAAATCGGGACCGGGACCCTGCCTCCCGCCCTGGCTCTACCCGCCCTGTTCGCCATCAACGTGCAGGTCGGATGCGATTTCATTCCCGTGGGGCTGGCTATTCAGGGAGCCAGCCGGGCCACTATCGCCGCCGGAGTACCGGCTTTTTTACTCTCCCGCCAGCTGACGGGACCGCTGGCCGTCATCATCGGCTGGCTCTGCGCCACCGGACTGTTTACCTGACGCACGGCTGATGAGGAGGGAGATATGCGAATAGCCGACCTCGGGGGATAACGCACCGGGCCGAAAGAATAACAGTGAACGACTCATCACACCCTTACCGGGTGGGGATAACTGTTGCCTGAAACTAAGCAGGACCACCGCTCGAGGAGGTGTCTGAACCCACGCATAACCTGACTGACAGTACTACCCGATTTCGTCTCTGGCCTTTATTTCGTATACGGGCAACGGCTTCGCTCACGCGTTATACAGGCAGGACACCAAAACTCACGCATTAACGGATAGAAAAGGATGCCCTGGAAATGAAAATTAAGAATCTACGATGGTACATTATTGTCCTGGTTATGATGGGTACCATCACTAACTACCTGTCCCGCAATACCCTCGGTATCGCTGCCCCGACCATGCTGAAGGACATCGGCTTCACCGAACAGCAGTACGCCTGGATCACCGCCGCCTTTAACCTTGCTTACCCGGTGGGTGGGGTCTGTGCCGGTTATATCATGGACCGGTTCGGCGTACGCTGGGTCTTCGCCATGATGGCCATCCTCTGGTCCGTCTTTAACGCGCTGACCGGTTTCTTCAGCTCCTGGATACCCATGATGATACTCCGGATGGGCATTGGCCTCACCGAGTCCACCTTCAATCCTGCCGGAATGAAAGTCTCCGCCCAGTGGTTCCCGCCCCGGGAGCGCGGCCTGGCCTGTGGGATCTACAGCATCGGCACTTCAGCCGGGGCCATGCTCGCTCCGCCCGTAGTCGCCTGGTCCATCATCCATTACAACTGGCGCATCGCCTTTGTCGTGGCGAGCGTCTTCGGGATTGTCTGGTCCGTGCTCTGGCTGATTGCCTACCGCGCCCCGGAAAAACACGGCCTCATCACAGAAGAGGAGCTCGGCCTGATTGGCCGGGAAGCAAAGCGCACGAAAGTCACGCGCCGCGTCTCGCTGAAATCGCTGTTGCCCCGGCGTAACCTCTGGGCCATCTCGCTGCCACGCCTGTTTGCGGACCCCACCTGGGCCGCGCTGGGCTTCTGGATGCCCCTCTATCTGGTGACCGTCCGCCATCTGGATCTGAAACAAATTGCCCTCTTCGCCTGGCTGCCGTTCCTCACCGCCGACGCAGGTTGCCTCTTTGCGGGCCTGTTTGCCCAGTGGCTTAACCGGCGCGGGATCACCCTCATCAACGCCAAACGCATCACCTTCACCCTGGCCGCCTGCCTGATGATGCTTATCCCGCTGCTCAACTTTGTCACCACCACCGGGATGGCCATCACCCTCTTCTGCGTCGCCGGGTTCGCCCACCAGTGTGCCTCCATCACGGTGATCAGCATGTCGGCTGAATTCTTCAGCGAGGATGAGGTCGGCACCGTAACCGGGTTCGCCGGGCTGGTCGGCGGCGTGGGGGGATTTATCGGGACGCTGCTGATCGGGGCCGCCGTGGCCAGTATCGGCTATAGCCTGGTCTTCGACGTGCTGGGCTTCCTCGATCTTATCGGGGCCGTCCTGCTCTGGACCCTGCTCAGCATTCCCCGTTCCGCTCCCCTCCGTGACTCTGTCCTTAACCCGGGTCTCTGACCCCACCAGGAGAAAGTATCATGAAACAGTTCAGTCCATCCGATATCCAGCGCCTGAGACAGGCCAGCCTCGACGATCCGCGCATCCTTAACAAAATACGCAAGGACAATGAGGTCGTGCTTAACCACCCCGTTCTGGTCCCCGAAACAGGATGTGCCAGCTGGGAGCTCTTCTACTACTGCCCGAAACATGGCGTCCCGCTTATCTGGGACCGGCTCTCGCCGGAAGCCTACCATTGCCCGGTCGATAACGAAGTTCTGACGGGGGAACCGTACCGGGGCGCCTGGTGGCGAAAACTCAACGATCTGAACGCCCGGGCCTGTTATGAACTGGGTATCGCCTGGATGCTGACCGGGGAGAAGGTCTATTTCACGATAGTACGGGATATCCTCATGGCGTACGCGCGCTACTACCCCGACTATGCCGAGCACGGCGGGATCCCCTATAACGGCCCCGGGAAAATGAATGCCCAGACGCTCTGTGAAGCCCTGTGTCTGTCCGGGTTTGTGAAGGGCTACGATCTCATCTATGACGCACTGGCCCCGGCAGAGCGGACCACCATCGAGCGTGATTTACTCCGGGCCTGCGCCGAATTTCTCATCAGTAAGCGCTGGAATCAGCTGCATAACCATGAAGTGCGGATCAACAGTGCGCTGGCCATGACCGGCGCGGTGCTGGATGACCCCCGCTACCTGCAGACCGGCGTCAATGCCGTCTGGGGTCTGCACGACCAGCTCAGGTGTGGAGTCCTCAAAGGTGGCCTGTGGTTTGAAGGGTCCCTGCACTATCACCATTATGCCCTGCAGGGCTTCTTCGAATTTGAGCGCATGGTCCGCTATGCCCACCAGGACTACAGCCTGATGAGCCAGCCGTACTACAGGAAAATGCTCGACCTGCCCATTAAGCTGCTGATGCCGGACGACACCGAGCCCACATTCAATGACTGCATCCCGATGAAAGATACGGTGACCTATCCTGACCTTTACGAGTTTGCCTACGCCTGCTACGGGGAAGACAACTATGCGCGCATGCTCTCCATCATCTATGACAAGGAGCCCCGGACCAGCCTGGGTGCCTTCCTGTACGGCGATCCGCGGCTGCGCATCACGGAGCCGGTCCGGGAGACGGGCAATTATCACGACCCGGATAACGGCATCACCATCTTCCGCAATCCCGATCAGGGTCGGGCGGTGGTCGTCAAGCACACCCCCTACGGGGGCGAGCACGATCACTACGATAAGCCCGGGCTCATTATTTACGACCAGAGCGTGGCCATTCTTCCTGACATGGGGACCACCGGTTACGGGGCACCGATGCACTACAGCTACTACAAGAACACGCTCACCCATAACGTCCTGTGCGCAGAAGAGTCCAACCAGCCGCCCGCCAGTCCACAGACACTGAGCTTTACAGAGACGGAAAAGTACGCCGAGGTGACGGTCGAGGTAGACTGGCGTGAGCCCCCGGCCGAGGTACCCTGCCTGACCCGCGTGGAGTGGAACACCCACGCATACCGGGACATTGTTTATCGCCGGAAGGTGATTGTGTATGAACACATGGTGGTGGATATCACCCGCGTGACCAACCCCCACCGCCGTCAGCTGGATAACATTCTGCACATTGACGGCGAACGGCTGATAACCACCGGAAGCTACCGGCCCCTGCGTGATTATGACGAAAGCGACCCGATGTTTTATTTCAGTGAGTGCTTCGTCAGCCCGATGGGCCGGACAGTCACGGTGCCGTTCCGCACCCTGATGGGGAAAAAAATCCAGATCCACTGCGCCTGCAGTGACCCGAAGGCAGAACTCCACCAGTTGCAGGGCCCGGCAAACCCGCCTCTGACGTCACTGAGCTACCTGAAAACCCGCTCACGGGCACCGGCGTTCATCAGCGTTCACGTCATTGACCTGCACGCGGAAGAGGACCTGATGCGTAACGTGGTTATCTCGCTGCGGCAAAACACCGTGACTATCACCTCGGATTTACAGCGGGAGATCATCACCCACCCTATCTGATGCCTTATATCGGCGACTGTGCCTGACGATACGCTATCTTCCATGGTCAGGCCGTTCGAACACGGAGCAGGAGAACCAGCTTTAGGGCTGGTTTTTTGATTACCAGGGCCGGAGAGAAAAGGGAAATCGCATTAGCCAGCTATCCGTGCCCTGGCATTTAAAATAGATAAGAAGCTTTTACCACAGCTGGAAGCCATTACTAACATTACGGTGTATTAATCAACGTGGAACAGGTCATGTCCGCTGCGTGCCAGAAGCGGACATAGTAAGCACAACTGAGGTGCTGATAAACTGGAGTTGGTCGGTTGAAATCGACGTGATAACCAGTCAAACAGGGTTGGGTTTTCTGAGTTTTCTATTTATGTACAACAATATTGAGCTATTTGTGGTTAAGGCTGCTCAATAACATAATCAACGTGTAATAAAGTGTTTGTCGTGGCTGTCTGCACTCTTTTTCATAAAACAGTGGACAAGTCTAGCTTACGCCGCTAACCTACCTACTAGTTGATTGGTTGTCGCTAACGATAACTACACTCTTTTCTTAAGAAATCCCTGGAGCCATTATGTCTATTACCGTTAAACCTTCTGCAGCCGCAAATGCTATCCACATGACCCGTGAAGCCGTACGCACTCAGCCTGGCCTGGGTAATCTGACTTTCCAGATGAAAGCCCGTTCCAACGGCGGGTTAACCGTTCGCACGGAAACCGGCGCCACTATTCAGAACGGTATTGTTGATGACAGCCGTGTGGGTAAATTCTCCAATATCGGGGATGAACCTGCAGGTTTACTGGGTACCGATACCGGGATGAGCCCGACCGAATACATTATGCAGGCGCTGGCGGGTTGTTATACAGCCACCCTGACTATGATGGCCGCTGAAAAAGGCATCGACCTTGACGGCATTGAGTTGGATCTGAATTTCGATATCGACCTCAATGGCTTCCTCGGCCTCAACAGCACTGTGCGTAAAGGTGCTAAATCCATTCGCGTTGATGTTCACCTGACGAGCAAGACTGCAAGTCGCGAGGAGTTAGAAGCGCTGGTCAGCGAAATGAAAAATACCTCACCTATCCATGACACGCTGGCTAACCCTGTAGAAATGATTACACGCTTAGTGTGAATGAATGATCTGATGTAAAAGACCTAACGATGCCATCACGAAAAACAGGATGGCCGTTACCATCAGGACAGAACAATAGTTAGTCAGTGATACACCTTGCTACCCTAAAAATGCAGGAATATAATCTACCAACTAGTAGATTATATGGAGCAATTATGACGACCATGACGCGGGAAAGGCTGCTCAGTGAGGCCGAACATCTGATGCGCGAAAAAGGCTATTCGGCATTCAGTTATGCTGATTTGTCTAAAATCGTCGGTATTACCAAGGCCAGCATTCATCACCACTTTCCGACCAAAGATATTCTGGGTGAAGAAGTGGTGATTCAGGCATTGGCGGATACTCAACGCGTGTTTGAACAGATTGAGGCCTCAGAAAAAACCGCAGCGCAAAGAATCGCTGCTTATGTTGACCTTTTTGCACAGAGTCATCGCGCATCACTGTTACCGCTGTGCTGTGCATTGTCAGCTGAAACAGCCAATCTGCCCAGCAACATCACTGACCAGACGTCGCGCTATTTCGATATGCAGATTGGGTGGCTAATGAGCGTTGTTTCACGTGGAGTTGCTGCCGGTGAGATTGCGCCGCAAGGTGAACCCTCTGACCTGGCTTTGATGATCATTAACCTTTGCGAAGGTGCAAGCGTCGTGGCACGTGCTACGGCAAGGCCAGAGGTTTTTAGTAGCAGCCTCAAATACATAAAGCTGCTCCTTAATACCCGTTAATCCGGAGATTGACAAAATGTTAGACTGGAACAATTACCGCACAGATTTAATGCAACGCCTGGGTGAACTCGGCAAGCTAACCCCGGATACCATGAAAGGCGTGGTTGCTCTGGGAAATGCAGGCAACAAAACAGATCTTCTGGGTGCTAAAGTTCGCGAACTCATCGCACTGGCATGCGCTGTTACCACGCGCTGTGATGGCTGTATTGCCTTCCACGCTGACGCTGCCGTGAAAGCCGGCGCAACGGATGCTGAAATCGCCGAAGCACTGGGCGTTGCGATCAACCTTAATGCGGGCGCGGCTGTCATTTATTCAGCACGTACCCTGGATGCAGTAAGCCAGGCTCGCGGTTAAGCGTTAAATATTTCCTCTTTAAAAGGGCATTATTGCCCTTTTTTTATGTCCGCAATTGCCTGCGCATATACCGCAGGCGATTTTACACCCGGTATGCGTTTTACCAGTTGTCCTTCATGAAATATCAGTACCGACGGTAGACCCCATATTTCATATTTGGTCGTCAATACCGGCGCCTGATCGACATTGACCTTTCCTGTCTGGATATCATCACCGAGCCGTTCTACAAACAGACTGAACATCTCTTCGCTTGCCTGGCAGGGCGGACACCACGGAGCAGAAAAACGCACGACTGATATTCCCTCGTACTGTTCTATCTGCCGGAAATTATCTTCGTTATAAGACGTTAACTTACGCATGTTGATGACCTCAATGATTCGCGGGCGTTTACGCAGGTGGCCGTTGCGTTAAACAAATATCGTAATGGTTTTCGTTGACCTACCTACTAGATGGTTGGTATAGTGCCAGCCATCAGATGTTTACGCAACTGCAATCCGACGATAGTCGGTGAGTCTGCCGGACGTTGTCATTCCCCTGTGGGGATAAACCATTTTTGTCTTTGTGAGGTCCACGATGAGTACACTGTTCACCCCCTACAACCTGTCTGGCATGACATTAAAAAATCGCGTGATCATGGCGCCAATGACGCGCACCCGCACCATGAATGACGTACCGGACGAGGTCGTGGCTTTGTATTACGCACAGCGCGCTTCCGCTGGTCTGCTCATCACCGAAGGTATGCCTGTTTCAGAAGAAGGCCGTGGCTATCTTTATACTCCGGGCATTTACAATGACGCACACGTTCAGGGCTGGCGTAAGGTGACGAAAGCGGTTCATGCCAAAGGTGGCCGTATTTTCGCCCAACTCTGGCACGTCGGCCGTATGTCTCACACCACTCTTCAGCCGGGCCACATTGCACCGGTTTCAGCGGGCACCGTTCAGGCGGTCAATACCACTGTTTTTGCGCTGACCGAATCCGGCGAGCCGGGCCCGGTTGTGCCAAGCCAGCCACGCGCACTGGAAACCCATGAAGTGAAACGCATCACCGCCGACTTTGTACATTCCGCGCGTCTGGCGATGGAAGCCGGTTTTGACGGCGTGGAAATCATGGCGGCGAACGGGTTCATCTTTGACCAGTTCCTCAGCAGCGAATTAAACACCCGCACCGATGAATACGGCGGCTCCGTGGAAAACCGTCAGCGCTTCCTGCTGGAAACTATTGATGCCGTGGCTGACGCGGTGGGTAACAGTCACGTTGCCGTGCGCCTTTCTCCCTTCGGCCGTATTTATGACCTCGCGCCGTATGAGGGGGAAGAGGAAACCTGGGAAGCCATCACTGACGCTCTCGGTCAGCGCGAACTTGCCTATGTGCACCTTTACTATCAGCCGGTGTACACCAAAGCCCCGCTGCCGGAAGGATTCCGCCGCCGTTTCCGCAACTCTTTTAAAGGCACCATTATCGCTGCAGGTGGTTTCACTCGCGATATCGCCGAACAGGCACTTGAAGCCGATGAGCTGGATTTAGTGGCGTTTGGCGTCCCTTACATCGCCAACCCTGATCTGGTCGAAAGAATGCAAAACGGCTGGCCGCTGGCAGAAAGTGACCGTACCACGTACTACGGCGTCAGTGGTTCTCCGGAAAAAGGCTATACCGATTATCCGGTCTGGCAGGCTGAATAAATCCAGTGCAGGCGCCGTTCTTCGGGAAGTTAACGCGTCTGCCCCACAATCTTTGAGGAGTCATGATGAAAACGCTTAAACCTACTCTCACCATTGATATCTGGTCAGATTTAGTCTGCCCGTGGTGCTGGATCGCTAAAAAAAGATTTGAACAGGGGCTGAACAGTTTTGAGTTTCGCGATCAGGTGGTGATCCGTCATCACAGCTACCGTCTGGCTGGCGGTACCCCAACAATGCCTTTCAGAGACGCTATTGTGAAAAAGCTGGGTAGCCAGCATTCGGCAGAACTGATGATGAATCAGGTGGCGACCGCTGGTAAATCCGAAGGCCTCACCTACAACTTCGACACCATGATGTTTGGTGATACCGAAGATGCACACACCCTTCTGACTGCCGCGCGTAGAGCTGGAATAGCGGATGCCGTCGAAGAACGCTTTTACCGTGGCAGTATCACCGAGGGTCGCTCTCTCTTCGACCGTCAGGAACTGGTTGCACTTGCCGTTGAAGCGGGTATGGCAAAAATCGACGCCGAAGCCGCTCTCGCAAATGACGATTTCCGTGCCTCCGTTGCCGGCGATGAAGCTCATGCTCGCTCCATAGGCGTCAGCGGTGTCCCCGTCTTTGTGATGAACGAAAAATACGCTATCAGCGGAGCTCAGAGCGCAGATAACTTTTTGAATGCGTTGCGTCAGGTCTGGGATGAGCAGCAAACCGAGTTTTCAGCCACTGCGGGTCAGACCTGCGGAACAGAAGGCTGCAGCATTTAGTCTGTCAACATTCGGCTTCTCGCCGGTCAGACAATAACTACATTAGCCGCCCGTCACCGGGCGGCATTTACTTTTGCAGGTTTGACTCTATATTCTCCTCACCTAAATATCGAATCAGATAATCAGAATAACCGCCTAACAGGTAGTCTTGCCCCCCGTCGACGGTCAGACTGTCGGTGTTGTTTCTGCTCGTATATTCATCATACCCATACCTCATTTCATGACCTGCCTTTGGTTGATTATTTTACGCACGGTCATTTTCACTGTGAGTCTGGAATTTGAAGAGAAAACAGGGCTTCTGTGCACGTTATTAGCAAGAAACATTTAATTATCTGAATTTACAGCTTAATTATTCATGACTTTGTTTTGCTAATCACTCTTATGTTTCTTTTCCCGGGTCACCATCACTATCCCAGCCAGTACGGCCAGGGCTGAAAATACCATTCTGGAAGTCAAAGATTCACCGAGAAACACGACCCCTCCCAGCATGGCAAGGCAAGGGACGCTGAGCTGAAGTGTGCTTGCCGTAATCGAGGCGAGGGAGGGTAAAAGGGTGTACCACAGCACGTAGGCTCCGGCTGATGCGACGGCTCCTGATAATAATGACAGACTAATTCCCGTGGAATCGTAGTGACCCTCTTTTATAGACAGCACTGAAAGAATGAGCGCCATTGGAACGGCCATAATAAAGTTTGCCGCCGTGGATGCACCCGCGTTTTGTGTCTTCCTCCCCGTTATCGAATATGCAGCCCAGGCTAACCCGGCCACGATCATCAGAACCGCGCTAAAAATGGGGGGTGCTTTAGCTCCGGGTAACAAAAGTATGGCAATGCCCGCTAATGCGAGCATAAGACCGCTTGCTCGCAATACTGACAGTGACTCTCCCTTAAATAATCCGTACATCACCATCGCAAACTGCACGGCACCAAAAAGTAACAGCGCCCCAGCGCCCGTATCGAGGTGGATGTAGGCTACTGAAAAGAGAACCGCATACACCATCAGATAGAACCCACTTAATGGACGCCATACGGACAGGGAGGTGCGGGTGTGAAGAAACAGAAAAGGCAGCAGAACCAACGCACCGCTGAGCAAGCGCAAGCTGCTGAAGGAAAAAGGGTCAATATGTCCACCCTTGAGTGCCAACCGGCAAAGAATAGAGTTTGCCGCGAAAGCCAACATGGCCAGACATACTTTCAGGGCGAGTGCAGTTTTAGCCATTCAGAGAATCCTTATGAAATAATTTACAAGCTACCATCTAGTTGGTAGTTTATACCAATTTTTGAAAGATTAGAAAGCACTACATTCGGTACTCATATTCTCACGAGAACGGCTAACTTCAGACATCATCGTCGTATGTTTCTGATGGCTCAGGAATATTACGTTACCGATATTATCATTTCATAGGTCGCATGTTATTTGTCAAAAGGGTTTTCTGGTCCAAATAAAATGAGAGATTTTGGCTGTGTGTACCCAAATTGGTGGTCCCATCCACCTCTTAAGATCTTAGTATGTACGGTTTGTATAACGTCTGCTGATCGCTCACAGCAGACCTTCATTTCAGTCAACAATGTCCGCTGCGTGCCAAGAGAGGACCTTACAAAGGCTGTGATGTACTGACTAGGATATTGAAATAAAATGCTTTTTTTGAGCTCTGATGTGATGATGATCATATGATTTTTTCTTAAAAAATTGATACCTTATGTAACATCCATGAAAATAGCGCGGTATTGGATATCTATAGTTTGGAGCATAGTTATGAACATTTTCATTAAGCTATGCTGAATGAAAATTATTCATACAAGGCTCAAAATGAAAATTGAAGTTGCATGTAAAAAAGGCAGTAATAATAAAGATAAAGGAGATCTGCTCGAAAAACTGGCAAAAAAGCTTCTCTTATCACAGAATTATGATGTTATAGAAGAAATAAGAATAGTTGGCGCTGAGTTGGATTTGCTTTGTAAGCACAGGGTTAATGGGAAGAAAATTTATGTTGAGTGTAAAGCTCAAAAAGAGCCAATATCAGCCCCCATTTTAAGGCAGTTATGGGGGACTGTGGATGTAGAAGAGTATTCAGAAGGGTGGATAATTACAACTTCTGATTTTACAAAAGATGCCAAGGGGTTTGTTGAAAATTGGAAATCAAAACCAAAAGAAAAATCAGAACGTCTAAGTTTCTATTCTCCAGCGATTATTATTGAGGCGCTAAAAAACTCTTCAATCATTTGCAATCCACCTTTTATTGCAGCGACAGACCGTGTTGAGAACTCTGAAGACCTTGGAGATTGGACTCTTTTGTTATCAGAATATGGAATGTACTGGTGTGTGTATACATTGAAAGGTGGTGCACCATACGGTGTTTTAGTTTACAGTGCTTCTACTGGCAAGCCAATTGATGACGAAGATACAATCCAAAATCTCTCAACTCTCGATACTACAGTAGCAGATTATGACCTACGAGTTGGTATAACAAACGAAAAAGTTGTAGCTAATATATTTCCCACTAGATTACCTTCAGTTGTTCAAGTTCAAATTGGTGAGTCTTGGGATGATTATCGTCCCGCACGCCCTAAAGATTTCGTTGGAAGAGATTCGACTCAAAAAGAAATTTTAAAATTTCTAAATTCAGCAAAAGAAAATTCAGGTACGCGAATTTTTGCAATAACAGGCAACTCTGGGCTTGGGAAAAGTTCCTTAATTGCAAAGCTTAGAGATAGATCCAAAAACATTCGATACAAAAATAAATATTTTGTTTACGCTGTTGATATTCGAGGCGCACGTGAGCCTTCATATATTCTTGCTTCGTTATTAATGTCATTAAGAGAAGCACAAAAAAATGGCTTTGGTGATCCAATCGAATTGAGTTTGAGTGATCCAAGTTCCCCATTAAACTCCAGCAGCATACAATCTTATTTGAGCTCTTTGGAACAAAAAGAACAAGTTATCTGTTTGATATTCGATCAATTTGAAGAGTTGTATTCAAAACCAGAGCTCTTTGGAATATTTAATGCTGCAAGGGATTTAATGTTAGATGTTACAGGCAATCAGAAAAATTTAGTCCTAGGCTTTGCTTGGAAGACAGATAGTACAACTCAACAGGATCATCCTGCTTATCATTTATGGCATGAACTAGCAGATCATAGAAGAGAATATAGGTTAGATGTTTTCGAAAGAGGCGAAATATCAAGATCAATAACTAAATTTGAAAAAGAGATTAACCAAAAAATATCTGCTGAGATAAGGCATCAAATCTCTGAGGTTAGTCAGGGGTATCCTTGGCTTTTAAAGAAATTATGTATTAATTTATATGAAAGTATTAAAAAGGGTGAGAAAACAGATTCGTTTCTTCTTGATCTTGATGTCGGACGTCTTTTCCAAGCAGATTTAAATAACTTAAGCCCTCAAGAGTTGGTTTGTCTAAAACTCATTGCACAGAATGCACCTGCTGATTGGAGCGAAATAATCGAGACGTCAGGTACTGTTGTATTAAATAATCTTGTCCACAAACGACTGGTTATTAAAAGCGGTGATCGTCTTAATGTGTATTGGGATATATTTAAAGATTACCTTCTTACTGGAAAAGTTCCAGTAGTACCCTATAATTATATACCGACATCAGATCCATTCTCTTTAATAAATATATGTAAAATGTTAAAAGAGAATGAATTTACAGATTCAGCAATCCTTAGTAAAAATATAGGCCTTCATGAAAGAACGATTTGGAACATTGGGGCGGATCTTGTTATGTTGGGGCTAGCGGAACGCGACGGTACAGCCTTCAAAAACAGCAAAAAGCTTTGTTCTAATGATGAAGACTCTATACTTAGTATCCTCAGGGAAACGTTAGCCAAACATGCATTGAAGGTTGCTTTATATAAAAACCATTCTGGTAAAACTATATCTGTAGATGTCCTACGTGAAATATTTATAGATTGCATGCCAAAAGATAAATTTGGAGAAAACACTAGAAATACTTATGCCAATCGACTAACAAATTATCTTGTTTACACGGGGTATTTATTGAGAGCAGGTAGTAATCTCATTGTTCAGGATATGGGAGCACCAGTTTCGGACAGAGAGGGATTAGCTCGTAGAGGTAAACAAAGAGGGAAGGTTTTCTCCGTTTCGGTATCACCGTTTGCTACTTATAATGCAATTAATAGTATTCCTTATAGCGGTACTAGAGCCATAGATATAGGTAGAAATGAACTTTCAGTATTAAAGAGGTTTGAACTCGTAACGGTTAAGGATGATATTGTATTTAAAAACAATGATATTATTCAAAAATCAGGTGGGCATAAAGAAGCAATTTGGGCAGCTGCAAAAAATGAAAAATCGCTTTTGAAATGCATTGAAATAATGCAAGACAATTCTGATATAAGCTCTAAAGATATTGCTGCAAGAATATCAGAAGAATACGGTTTAAATTGGTCTGAAGGGTCAAAAATAAGAAATGGTGGTATTTTAAAACAATGGTCATCATGGATTAAAGAGGGGGTCGAGTCGTCGTCTATCCCGACCCCTCCAGGACGGCCAAGCAAATAAAAGCATCAGGCTCAGTTTTGCTGAGCCTATATTTTAGGCTGATACTTCCGCTCTTCGCTCAAAACGGACCTTCCATTCCCATCTTCCTTCCTGCCGTATCTCTTTCGCCCTTCCATACGATTAGTCAGTCCAGATCCGACTTTACCGCTTTTCGGATCTGCTGAGAGGAAAAGACGGATTATTGCAGGATAAGCACAAAAAATAGTGAATTGTTGCGATATGTGAATTGTTGCATGAATCGCTAAGATTTGAATTTATGATTAACTCTAAAGCAATTTAACAGCGACCCCATTAAGGGTCGCCGTACATTTGCTCAGCTATGTTCAAACCGGGCCACCAGGGGACCAGTGATTTCCATCTCCATTTCCCAGAGCGTTGTCATCACTCCTTCAAGTGGATCGTCGCTGCTGCGGTAGAAGGTGTTAAAAAGGGTTCCATCCGGGTACCTGAACAGCCTGAGTTCACCGAAGGATTCCGCGCTGACCATTACCGAAAATTCCTTTTCGGAATTGAGGACAAGGTAAATAAGACAGTTATTGATCCTGAAGGGCAGAGCGCGGCTACCTCTGGCTGACATATCAACCTGTATGTTAAACGCGTCATGCCTTTCCGGCTGATAAACCAGTTCCCTCAGTTCTTCGCTAAAGCGGGAACCGTAGCTCACCAGTATGTAATTCTGCTGATCGGCGGACCGTTGCGCGACTTTCATTAACAGTGTTTCGAGGTTTTTGACTTCCATCGTTAATTTAGCCTGTGATTGCCACAGTAAATTATGCAGTCTGTGGTGAATATTTGTCCTTACATCTGATACAGACGGAAAATCTCCGTAGAAATTACGATTAAGTTCTCTAGCAACATAATCTTTGGGAACACTTACAGGAATGTATCTCACCAGCCAGTTGCGATCGCATTCTGAATTTTGAGAAAAAGTGAAGTAGTTAAGCAGAGTCTCTTCAGACAATGCCCCAGGAAGTTCTTTTGTCAGACGAGTGTCGGTATTTCTGAGACGTTCAAGATCAACTTCGGCAGCAACGATATCTGTCGCTTTGCTGCGACTGAAGACTTCAATGTATTTGTCCAGCACGTCATTAAAGAAAACCACGTTCGCTGCATAATCCGCTTCTGAAATGATATAGCCTTCATAAGGGACTGAAGGATCACGTTTCAGGCGTTCAAGAACAGAAATTATTCGGACTTTACTGAAATAGGAAAACAACCCTCCCGCCAGGGCGTCATTAACACGCTGTGTAATCTGCTCAGCTGGTCTGGCGAGCTTTATAGCCAGCAAGGAAAACGCTCCATAGAGGCTCCCTAAATCCTCATGGACTCCTGTATACATACGCCCCGGAACGTAGGATCTTTCATTATATGAGTTCATAACCTCAATGGTTTCTGATAACCCGCTGTACCAGTTTGTACTCGCATGAAGATTACAGTGCTCAATTCTCAGTATCATATCAATAATATCGACAGAACGTCTGAATGCAGGCGTCAGCGTCTCATGAGTTTCCCTTTCTTCATATAATTCAGACGTTATGAGATGATTTACAAGATCGGCTAAATCTGTCTTTTCCTGTGATTCGAAATGCGCAATAAGATAGCCTGCCATCAACAGACGCAAATCAGATAAGGCATTTGCAAACAAAATGGATAAGGCCGCCTCTTTTTTATATGGGCTTCCCCTGAGTAACATTGCCCACTGCGGATCTGTTTCCTCCAGAGACAGATAATCCGGAGTCAGGAAGAAACTGTGCCAGCGGTACTCTTCCTCCCAGTGACGTGTAAACCGGCTCTGGTTAAACCACAGGCAAAGAACGTCGTGAGCATATCGTACGGAAGAAACATTATCGGCGACCACTGACGGGATAAGCAGCCTGGCGGTACTATGCAGATGATACATCAGACGGCCGGTAGAATCTTCACTCCCGGGTTTGCCAATGATCGTGTTCATACTCCAGCCCTCCCACAGACCGATAAATTCGCGAATAAGCGCCTGGTGAGTCTGCTCCTGGCTGGCCGATAGGGTGCCCCCGAGTCCCGCTTTCCACTCGTTTAACACATGCCAGACCCTGAAAAGAGAAAGTAAAAATTGTCTGAAATCGGTAAAACGAGTGCTCTGTGTTTTTCTGTACACATGCAATGGAATAGGCATAGATTCACGGAAATATTCGCCTGAATATTCTGTTGATTTTACGGTTTCACGAACAAATTTTCTCAATTCATAATGGAATGAATCACTGAATGTATGGCTAAATCCCGATTCTTTTACTTCATCCAGATAATTTTTATCGTCCCCGTAATTGTAACTTCGTTTAATAGAGGTGTAGGTATCCGTTAATCGTTCAACACCTGACCTGAAAACACTGATATTTTTATCGTTAAGTGCATCGTATGCCTCACCAAAGAAATCAAAAGTAATATCATCCAGATCCCTTTTATTCTCAGAATGCCCTGTCACTATGCAACGTCGACATAGCCACAGCCATAATCCTGAAACAGGCATGATGCCTCTTAATGACAATACCGTCAGTTCATCCGAACGCACACCAAAAGAGGGCAAAATGATAATTTCCGCATCCTGTCCATCCACCGCTTTGAGTCTTCTCAGCAGGAATAGCAGAGGTCTTATATAGATATCGGTAACAACATTATTTTTACTGATATCAAATTTAACATGGGTCATATCATCCTTTTCAGATATTGAATAAGGTAGTATTTTAATACCATCCAGGTAATTTTCACCTATGTTACCCCCCGGATAGCGGAGCCACGCCAGAATATAGGCGTGTTGAATGTAGTCATCCACTATTTGTGACAAAAAATACTTATTCATAAGACGATCGCGCTTGTTCTCATCCAGAACATTCAGACTGGAGACAAAGAACCAGATAGACAGGAAAATATTGAAAAGCATCCACACAAAAGCGGTAACGGCGAAAGCGGTATTAAGATATCTGTCACCAATTGATAAAGTTATGCCGCCTAACACAATAAATGCGGCAAGTGACAGGCCACTCAGGCCTGCGAACATATATCCGGAGTGAAGTTGATACGCGGACTGGATATGGATCCTGGCTGATTTCTTTTGAAACAGAACACTGATAAGACCCACGACCAGCGGAAAAACAATACCGATAATAGTCAATTGGCTGCCCAGTAAATTAGACATCCATCCTGAAAGGAGGGTAATCCCTTTAAAATGCTGCAGAGCGAACGGATGTAATACAGGCCGAAAATACTCGACTACGGCAACAGCACCGACTGCAGTGAACCAAAGAACCAGCATAGCCCGGATGTAATAGGTGGAGCTGGAAACCAGAACTTTTTCTATCGGGTTCCAGCGTAGTTTTTTGTAATCCCGGTTCGACTTCAGGCTACGGCGCAACTCAGCCCTGACCTGCCATGAGACACTTATGAGGAGTTTTCCAAACATAGATATCCTGCATTATCCATAAGAAATATCGAGGATAATAAGCGTTAGGGGCCATTTTTTCTCTGAAAAAATGTCTCTCAACTCCCTTCATGCACGTTTCGTCATCCTGTTATCCGGTTTTGTATTTTTCGGATCTCAGAAAGTGAAGATAAGGATTATTGCAACAGAGTCACTAAAGAGAGGTGATTGTTGCGATGAGGCGATTATTGCTGCGGGAGCACAAAAAGAAGAGTTTATACCTGGAAAATCAACAGGGGTCGTTGGGCCACTGAGGCGTCAGACCGCCGGGACCTAGTTCAGGCCACGTCCGGGGCAGACAGAAAAGCAGTCCGTTCATTATTTCTGGTTAACACACAGCGCAAAGGGCGACTGCGGATTTCCCAGGAGCCAGGCATTGCCCAGAGGGCTTAATCGTAACTGACGTCCGGTATCCTCATGAACAAAGAAAAAACTTTTTTTGATAATCTCATCAGCAGCATTACCCCTCGCTGTTTTTATATGATGCATATTGCTCACGACGATTTCCCCGGGAGTCTTAATATCATAGTCAAACGTGATATTACGGGAGCCCGCTGGCTTTCTTGCGAACAGGTCGAGAACAACGGCGAGGTACGCCCAGCGCCTACCTGTCCAGATATAGGTCACATCACCGCACCACACCTGGTTTGGCTCTGTTACTGCGAACTGCCGCTCAAGATGATTCGGGATAGCAACATGCTCATGCCCGCCACGTTTATACCGGTGAGTCGGCTGCTGGCAACTGACCAGCCCCAGCTCTTTCATGAGTCTGCGAGCAAGCCAGCGTCCCATCTGGTAGCCTCTCTGGGTTGCCATGATGGCGATGCTTCTCGCTCCGGCGGAACCGTGGCTGATACCATGTAGCTCAAGTACCTGACTGCGTAATACAGCGCGTCTGCCGTCTGGTTTTTCAGGACGGTTTTTCCAGTATTTGTAGCTGCTGCGATGAACCCCGAACACATGGCAGAGAGTGACCACAGGATAACGCGCCCTGAGTTTCCCGATTATAGAGAATTGTTCAGGGAGTCTGACATCAAGAGCGCGGTAGTCTTTTTTTATATTTCGTTTTCTATTTCAATACGTTGTAGCTTTTTCTTCAGTTCACGTATTTCGATTTTTTCCGGTGTAATCGGAGAGGCTTTTTGTGTTTTGCCCTGACGCTCTTCACGCAGTTGCCTGACCCATTTTGTCATCGTGGAAAGACCGACATCCATAGCCTTAGCGGCATCAGAGACGGTGTAGTTTTGATCGACAATCAGCTGAGCGGATTCGCGTTTGAATTCAGGACTAAAATTTCTTCTTTTCATTGGTGCACCTGTATTGTTCTGAGGTGAGCATATCACCTCTATTCAGGTGGCCAAATTCAGTAAACCACTTCAAACGGTAAACTAAAGGCTGCGTAATGTTTCTAAACCAATCCATTCCGGTATCATATACAGACTTGGACACATAACCCCCTCTCTCCTTAACCGCGTTTATATCGTGATAACCATCACAAAACCAAAGCGAGACTTTTATGGGGGCTTTTGTGGGGGCTCTGCTTGCGATAAACACCATAAAAAGCATTTGAAAACCAATGTCTTAATCGCATTCATGATCCCGAGTCCGGCACCACTATTTAAAGAACCCAGCCTATGGCTGGGTTTTTGCTTTCTGGCGTTCCGGACTCTTCATCGAAATTGGTTCGATGATTCGCCACTAAAGTGGCTCACCCCTCCGGGGCCAACGCGACAAGCGCGTTGTTCAAACGCCTTCGGCGTTAGTCCGAGTCCGGGCACCACTATTTAAA
>NZ_JBEFLV010000036.1:0-23551 GCF_040149365.1 Kluyvera huaxiensis | reverse complement strand
TCACTGTCGTTCTCAAAATCGGTGGAGCTGCATGACAAGGTCATCGGGCATTATCTGAACATAAAACACTATCAGTAAGTTGGAGTCATTACCCATAAATGCTTGGTTCGTTATGAATCTAAAGTAAGGGCAGATATTCAATGTCGTTACGAAATTGCAAAAGTAGCATTTTGCGGAAAACAGTGGAAAAAAGTCATCACCCAGATAGATAAGGCTAGTTCTGATTTTTCAGCATTACCTATTAAATTAAAAATAATTTATCTTCAATCATTATACACTTTAAAATCTTTATCAAAAATGGAGGCCCTTTTTTCAACGTTATCTTCAGATGAACTTTTTAATTATAAGTTATTAAACCTAAAATTCAATATGCTTATTTCACTCAGTAAATGGGAGGATGCATATACTATATTACATAGTATGGAGTCGCGTACACCAGACGTAGTTTATTGGGAAGCGTTATGCTTAAAAAATATGGGGGAATTTGAACTCGCTTTCACTACTCTTTTGGACTACAAACCGATTGATACCGTATCGGCATGGCAACTGCGTGCTGAGTTAGCGCAGTTAAATGATAATTGGGAAGATGCTTATAAATGTTCACTGAGAGCACAATGGAAAGTAAATGGAGAGGTAAACATAACATCATCTGAAATTGAAAGTCTTGTGATGTTGAGGAATCACTGATTTATTATTGAATGGGGAGTGTTCTCCCCATTATAAATTTTATGCTTGATCTTTTTTAATGAAGTAAGGTTGATTAAATGCAAGATAATATAATTATAGATTCTATTAATAGTCTTGAAGACTCTAAAATTAATCTTTCTGGAAAAGGAAATGTTTTATATATCGAAGATGGTGTCAATTTACGAGGTTCTAATATTTCATTCAATGGCAACAATAGTGTTGTATATTTGAGTAAGAGCAATAATCCATATGTTATTAATTTGGTTGTAAATAGTAATAATGTTGTTTTTTTTGGAGTCGATAATTATTTTAACGAAAGAATGGTGATTATAGCCTCAGAATGTAAACATATTCTTATCGGGGGGAATTGTTTATTTTCTTTTGGTGTGGTAATTAGAAATGCTGATGCACACTTGATATATGATATTAATACTCAGAGCCGAATTAATGATACTCAAAGTATATATATAGGGGATCATGTTTGGATTGGACAAAATACTCTTTTGCTTAAAGGTACTGTAATTGGCTCTGGTAGTATTTTGGGGGCAGGGAGTGTGATCTCAAATAAAATAGTGAGTTCTAATTCTATATGGGCTGGCAACCCAGCAAAAAAAATAAAGGATAATATATTTTGGTCAGGAGAATGTGTGCACTCTTGGGATAAAGAAAGAACAAATAAATATTCTCTTAAAGAAAATAGCTATCCTTTTAGTTCTGACGGAAAAACAATATCACCAGAACGTTTTGACAGAGTACTTAGCTCATTAAAAACCTCTAATGAACGTCTGGATTTCCTTACTAAATATTTTGTTGGAAATGTAAATAGATTATTTATAGCTTAATTGTAATATTAACTGCTATCAATGATAACATATTTTTTATTACTAACATCTATCTTGTATACTAAATGATTAAATAAAGTTATTGTATTCAATCTATATCACTGCAAGAACCATTTCCCTTCAGTAATCTTTTCCTGATGAGTCGCCTGATACTGCACCATTTCAGGTGATTTCCTGCCATAGAAGACAGCATTTATCTGGGTATTCATTCTCAAGTAGGCGCTAAATTTCTTAAATAGCACCGCATCGGGCTTAAAGTGTGCGCTCCAATACTGATTGAGATGCCCCTGATACGTTAAGCCCTTAATGTCATACAACGCATTCCCCATCACTTTTAACGGTTTATTGTGTATCAGCGCAGAGATCCCGGCGGTGCTATTGATTGTAATCACCGCCTTTGCATGACTAAGCATGCGCGGCATCGGCAAGTCGTGCACGTAGATCACTCGGTTACTTATGGCATACTGCTTGCCCAACTTTTTAATCAATGGTCCATACAGACGATGCCCACGGTCCATCGGATGGTGTTTGAACACGAGATAATCGGCTGCTGATGCTTTTTTTGAAAATGAAAACATAACGTCATTGATGTAGTTACGCACATCCTTATAGGGGCTGTGGTTGCGTATCTGGCTATCGTTATAGACCTGTAAGATGGCCAGGAAGTAGCGCTTATCTAGCGATGTCCGCAGTAGGTCCATTACGTGGCGCTCTTTGTATCGATACCACTGTTTACGCCAGCCTGCACGGATCCAGCATTTACCTTCATACCACGGAGAGAAGACCTTATGGTGCCGATACTCAGGAAATTGAGCCTGATGCTGCCAACTCACGAAGTAATACCACATTGCATGCCAGATACGCAGTCTGGTTGAGGGTTTTAAACTGTGCACCACAAGTTCAGGGCGCTCGGATAGGTGGCGATAGAATTCTGGATCCCTTGGAATCGAGGAATAGGCATTAACCCCGCCGCTTTCCAGAGTAATAAAATGTGGCCGCAGATACCCTTCTTCAAAAGCCAGGAAACGTACACCTTTAGCCTGCGCCCAGCGTTTAGCCGCTTGATGAAGTCGTCGGCAGTCTCCGAAACACAGGATGGTGTCGAATGGGTATGTCTGCCACGTCTCTTTTAGCCAGTGTGGAAATTTTTCCGGTGTCTGCGTATACATCAGATACTGCCGTTTACGGCAATAAAAGCGGTCGCCGGCGTTGAATACCACATTCGTGGCTTCTCGCCCTTGGGACTCCAGCCATTCCGCCATATCGTTGAAGAACGGCCCCATAGGCCCCTGCAATAGCAGATAACGTTTTCCTGAGAGGAGTGTATTGATTGTATTACTGTTCATAGAGAATCCCTCTCGATGTTAGTTCTTCATGGCTTTAAGCAGCATCTGCAGTTTGCGACCCTGCCGCTGCATATACTGAGCAGAGCCGCGCGCTACTCCCAGGTCTTGCCTTTTTTGCGCAAGCAGCCACTCCATCGCCATTTCCGGCGAGATACTCTGCTTAGAATCTGGGTGGATGTAGGTGGGGTAACTAATCAGCGTTTGGTACAGCAGATCGTTGATGGTGAGACGACGTTTACGGCGCTCGCAGGTGTACTCGTCGGTTGTCAGCCCCCAGCCAGCATAGAAGGGCATGCCGTAGCAAAAGACCATTTTTCCATGTATCAGAGCTTCAAATCCTGACAGTGAAGTCATTGTGTGAACTTCATCAACTTGTTGAATACATTCGATAATGTCGGCATCCCGCGCCACGCAATCGGCGAGGTTACTCATCTCTTCGTCCGGGATATGACCTGGACGATTACCTACAAGGACATCAGGATGTGGCTTGTAGACAATATAAGCTTCCGGATTACGCTCCCTGACGGTACGCAGCAACATCCGATTGGTATTGATTGTTAAGGCTCCCCGAGCGATAGAGGCATCGTTCTCAACTTGTCCGGTGACTAGCAGTGTGCGCCTGTCAGCCGCACTGGCTGGAATTGTCCAGCGTGCTCCAAGGTTATATTTACTCAGTTTGCTCGTAATAAGCTTCTGACGTAGCACTTCTGTCCGCTGCTGCTGCTCGATCGTTAGCTGCGAATGGATGAGTGAATGTTCGAGATCGCTGGGGCGATTAGCGTCGTAGTAAATACCGGTTTTATCCAGTACGAGTGATAGCGGTGGTTGTAAATCTGAGCCCAGCCCGGAAGAGCGCAAGAAGCCATCCTCCATTCGCCAGATGGCGATATCATACTGGAGTGCTTTCTGCCGCCAGCGCTGTTCGCCTTTGATTCCCCAGACAACACAGACGCTGGCTTCCCGTCCCTTATGTGAGAAATCGACGCTGTTGCTCGACGTCTTCAGAAACGGCTTAACTATGCTGCTTTTCCATAACGACATGCCTGGTGCCCAGAGGTGGCCGCTGCGGGTAAGCAGGTGCTTGCGCTGCAGGCGGAGATACTCGAGCACATTGAACAAGGTACCAGGGCGTCCCGTATAGGGATCGATGTAGCGGGTGTATTGCAACCAGGCGGCGGCAATTAGCGCACTCAATGGAGCATAGCCCCGCCGAGCCGATATTTCGTGAGCCTGTGGATGCCTGTCATCAGTCAAACCCCATCCGGCATACCACGGCAGGCCAAAGCAGATGACCTTTTTTCCTGCCATCAGTGCTTCAATTCCGTACTGCGAGGTAACGGTATAGACGTGAGAGACCTGATGCAGCAGAGATTGTGGGCTGAAGTCTTTTGTTATTAATCGGATTCGGGGATCGGCCGTCAGTGACTCAAAATAACCTGTTTTTTTACCTGTGAGCACATCCGGATGCGTTTTAACCCAAATCTCGCTGTTAGGGTGCTCCTTCTTTGCGCAGGAGAGCATGGCTGCGAACTGCCGATCTGTCGCCCCTCCGAGCGTGACGGAAACATCGCCGAAGGTTTGGTCAACAACCAGCACTACATCAGTATGATGGGTTTCATTGAAACGAGGTGCATGGTTGTATTTTGAAAGATCGTTTTCGACAATGAACGCCGCAGCGCGCTGTGCTTCTTGCTGCAAGACAGGTGTTTTGGCTTCATGCTTAATCAACATTTCCAGGCGGCTAGGACGCAGGGCATCGTAATAAATCCCTAGATCGTCAACGATCATGCCTAACGGCGGCGTGCCGTTAACGCCTAACCCTAATGACCGCGTAAAACCATCCTCCAGACGTAGCACCGGCAGCCCGGCTTTTTGTGCTCGCTCAATGGGGCGCTGGGAAGTAGGGCGCTCGCCCCAAACGGCAATAGCACCTACTTCGCCAGGAATAGTGGATAAAGGGGACAGCTTGCAGCACGCTTCGCCTAAAAAACTCTGAAGGTGCGGAATCTGCCAGATACCTGAAGAGTAGATGCCTATCATCCTGAACGGCTTCCGTATTGGTGTTCTGTTGGTGGCGGAGTTTCTCCGCCACGCCATGATTGTTACAGTTCCAGAATGACCTTCGCCGCCACCGCCATCTGGTAAAGGATGGTGGAAATGCCGCGTGTGACTTCCAGATTCTTGGTTTCGTATTTTGGTAGCACCATAATCTCATCGCCTGGAATGATGTCATCGACGTCGTCGGCATCCACCGCCGAACCATCCTGGTGAATCACGATAATTTTTGACTGTCCAGATTTCTGCGTCAGACCGCCGCACTTCTCGATGTAATCATCCACATCGAGCTTCTTATCCCAGGAGATGGCATTTGGGAACAGCACTGAACCGTGGATCATGACCAGCGATGTTTTTTCTGGGATGGTAATGACGTCGCCATCTTCCAGAATCACGCTGTCGAGATTGTTTTCGTTAAGCACAACCTGGCCTTTAGGCACAACATTGCGTGCTTTGGCGACGAAGCGGCTCACAAGCTGGGCTTCCTGAACGCGCAGGCGAGCCTCTTCTTGAGTGGCCGATTGTGAGGAAAGGGAGGCTTCCTCCAGTTTCTGCAATGAGGTATTGAGCATCTCTTTTTGGCGAACCGCGACCGAGTGGCGGTAGAGCTGGATGCTGCTGAGCTGCGACATGCTGTTCGGTTTGAGCTGCGCCAGTACCTGCTTCATCGTCGAACCGTACGGCAGCACGACCGCATGCTCACCGGAGTGAGCACCTTCAATACGGACCTGGATAGTGCCGGCGTAACGGTCGGAACTGATGATCAGCTTATCTCCGTCCTGCAGCATTTTTCCCGAGGCGCTACTCAACGGATAGTACTCGGTCCGCTTCATCGCTCCTTGCTGGCGGATGATGGTAAAGTGTGTGGCGCCAGGTTTTGGCCGCGACCATTCGAGCGCTTCAACTACAGGAATGCTGCTGTCGTGGAACTCGAAGTCGTAGCTGTTATATACGTCACCTTCTACGCTAAAGGTGTACTGGCGAGGGCCAACGACAATCGTGTCACCGTCAGAGAACTGCGACAGATTCAGTGAACCGTTGAGCAGGAAGTCATACAGATTGACGTGCGAGCGCACGCTTTTTCCACGCTTTACGGTGATATCAACATAGCTTCCGCGATCGCTATCGACGCCTCCTGCCTTACTCAGGTAGGACAGCAAGGAATCGGAGGCCACGCCGCCGTAAAGTCCTGGGTTTCTGACATAGCCGGTGACGAATACTTTTACCGGCTGCGCCTGCAGTAGAGAGGCATAAACGTTGACGTTAGACTGATAAACCTCTTTGATTTTGGCTGTCACCAGGCTGTTGAGCTGGCCGTTGCTGACACCTGTCACCTTTAACGGGCCGACGTTTGGTACGAAAATATTCCCTTTAGGGTCGACGGCAAGCGCGCCGTCAAAATTAAACGCCCCCCATAGCCGAATTTGAATGGTATCTCCCAAGCCAATGATATAGCTCGGGTTAAAACCAATGCTGCTTCCACTATCGGCAGTGGCACCGTTGAACAGTTGGGCACCAAACATGCGACTTAATGGCTGCGCGAGTATGGGCTCAGGCGTATTATCGAAACCGTCGTTGTTAGCGTTCTGAGCTTTTGCTACCAGCATTTGCGATAATCCTGCAGCACCCGTGAGCTCCGGGTCAGCGGTAATACCCACCGCCAGCGCCTGACAGGATTGCAGAATGCTCAATATAAGAATCGTTTTAACTAATTTCATAATAGGCTCTGTTAATAATATTGGCGGTTCATTAGTCTTTGTGATCTTCAATAATGGCGATCAACAATTTGGCTGTGCCAAACAGCAGACAACACACCAATAACCAACTGGCTAAGAGATACGGTACGTTTGGAAATTGGGATTCTTGTGGTAGCTGAGGTGAGCTAATCACGGACAGCGTTTTTAATTTTCGAGCGCTTTCCAGACGTGTTTTTTCGATGGCCTGTAGTGCGAGCGCATATAAATCAGTATCAAATTTCACCGTTGTTTTCAGGTCTTCGAAATCGGCGGCCATGCTGTTAAGCTTTTTACCGTCCGGGGCAGTAATTTTATTTTGTTCAACGTCGATCTGCGCCTGTAAGGATTTAATCGCGTTTCTGGAACTGACAACCTGAGGGGCATCTTCGCGTAAATAGGTCAGTAGGTTACGCAGGTCTGCTTCCATCTCAATTTTTTTAGTGATAAGCGCATTGACCAGGGTGGTTGCGGCTTCGGCAGAAGCCGCTGGATCGAGTACATTATTATTGTTCTGATATGCCAGTAGTTGGCTCTTGCTGGTGTTCAGGCGCGCTTTAGTTTCCTGTAGCTGCTCTTCGGCAAACAGCATCTGTTCGCGGGCAATCTTATGTGACAGTTCGTTGATAAAACGCTCAGACTCTTTTAGCACCGTCTGGTTAAATTCCTGAGCGAACGCCGGCGTAAAGCCCTGCGTTTGGATAGACAGCAACCCGGTTTTCTCGTCGTAATCGACGGACAGGCGGGAGCGGTAGTACTCAAGGTACCGTTCTGCGGTAATATCGGCGGGCAGATAGAAGAGGAAATCCCAGCCGCTCTGGCTAAACGCCTGGTGGAAATTGAGTTTCTTATCCAGCGCTTGTTGCATATCCGGCGAGTTGATGTACTCCTTCAGATACAGCGAGTCTTCAGCGGAGGAGGGGTTAGATGCCCCCAGCAGCAGGCCGAAGTTGAGACTGGAGCTGTCGAGATCGTTAGGGCGCTTGACCGCAACCTTGGACTCGCTGACATAGCGAGGCTGGCTGAAAATTACCAAATAGATAATCAGTAGACACATAGGGGCCGCGATAATGGCTTTCCATAAATGGCGCTGAATATCGATTTGCCGACATCTTTTTATTACTGCG
Organism: Kluyvera huaxiensis; assembly: GCF_040149365.1. Lineage (NCBI taxonomy): Bacteria > Pseudomonadati > Pseudomonadota > Gammaproteobacteria > Enterobacterales > Enterobacteriaceae > Kluyvera > Kluyvera huaxiensis. The sequence goes on along the minus strand of NZ_JBEFLV010000036.1, from coordinate 15,761 downwards.
CGGGCCAGTTTTTTCTTTCTGGTCAAAAAACGGCTAAACAGCACTTTATTTATTTTCATGAGTTATTGATTTTTTTGTTGGATTTGTTAAGTGAATAAATAGATTGGGTGCGAGTGGATTCATCCGCTCCATTTATTTATTCCATCCATTTCATATAACGCATGATGTTCGGTATGTTCAAACATCTCATTCCTTTGTGATATTTTGAATAATGGTCTGTATCCAATGGGTTTTTATCTTGGATAATCTTAATGAATGGTTTCTAATCCTGAAACGATACGGCATTTTTAGCACAGTCGTTAAGGCATCACAATAGTGATTATGTATTACGAGTTCGTCTTGCCGTTGTTTTATTATCACTGCTTATGGTTAAGGTGAAAATACAGTGGTGTTTATAGATGGAATGAGGCTTTTCAATATCCATGTGAATATTTTAATTTCTTCTTCAAACTGCATTAAATATTATTAGGTGTGATTTATTTCATATGAAATCATGAGGTTTTTATGTCTGAGATAATTACTGTAAATGAAAGTGTGAAGTATATATGAACTAAATTCTCTTGGTTGCACGGTGGGAGGTTCAGGGGATTTGGGGAGTATATGTCAATAATAAAACGGGAACAGGAGACCCTGTTCCCGCCAATCGGTTTTACTTCGCGATACGCTTGTACTTGATACGTTTTGGCTCTAGCGCATCTGCGCCCAGCGTACGTTTCTTGTACTCTTCGTATTCGGTAAAGTTACCTTCGAAGAATTCCACTTTACCTTCATCCTGGTAGTCCAGAATGTGGGTCGCGATACGGTCAAGGAACCAACGGTCGTGCGAGATAACCATGGCACAGCCTGGGAATTCCAGCAGGGCGTTTTCCAGCGCGCGCAGGGTTTCGATATCCAGGTCGTTGGTTGGTTCATCGAGCAGCAGCATGTTACCGCCAACCTGCAGCAGTTTTGCCAGATGCAGACGACCACGCTCACCACCGGACAGCTCGCCGACGCGTTTGCCCTGATCAACACCTTTGAAGTTGAAGCGGCCAACGTAGGCGCGGCTTGGCATTTCGGTGTTGCCTATCTTCATGATATCCAGCCCGCCGGAGACTTCTTCCCAAACGGTTTTGCTGTTATCCATTGCGTCACGGAACTGGTCAACGGAGGCTAGCTTCACGGTCTCGCCCAGCGAGATAGTGCCGCTATCAGGCTGTTCCTGACCGGACATCATGCGGAACAGCGTGGATTTACCCGCGCCGTTCGGACCGATGATACCGACGATAGCGCCTTTCGGTACCGAGAAGCTTAAATCGTCGATCAGTACACGATCGCCATAGGATTTACGCAGATTGCTCACTTCAACGACTTTATCGCCCAGACGTGCTCCTGGTGGAATAAACAGTTCGTTGGTTTCGTTACGCTTCTGGTATTCGGTATTGTTGAGCTCTTCAAAGCGTGCCAGACGGGCTTTGCCCTTAGACTGACGGCCTTTAGCGCCCTGACGTACCCACTCCAGCTCTTTCTCAATGGATTTACGGCGAGCCGCTTCCTGAGAGGCTTCCTGAGCCAGACGCTGATCTTTCTGCTCCAGCCAGGAGGAGTAGTTGCCTTCCCAAGGAATACCTTCACCGCGGTCCAGCTCGAGGATCCAACCAGCAACGTTATCGAGGAAGTAACGGTCGTGGGTAATTGCCACAACGGTGCCTTCGAAGTCATGCAGGAAGCGTTCCAGCCATGCCACGGACTCAGCATCCAGGTGGTTAGTTGGTTCATCGAGCAGCAGCATGTCTGGTTTTTCCAGCAACAGGCGGCACAGCGCCACGCGGCGGCGTTCACCACCGGACAGCTTCTCAACTTTAGCATCCCAATCCGGCAGACGCAGGGCATCAGCCGCACGCTCAAGCTGCACGTTCAGGTTGTGGCCATCGTGTGCCTGAATAATTTCTTCGAACTTGCCCTGTTGCGCGGCGAGTTTATCGAAGTCGGCATCCGGCTCAGCGTATTTTGCATACACTTCATCCAGGCCTTTCAGTGCGTTAACCACTTCGGCAACCGCTTCTTCAACGGATTCACGAACGGTATGTTCCGGGTTCAGTTTTGGTTCCTGTGGCAGATAACCAATCTTGAGACCAGGCTGTGGGCGAGCTTCGCCTTCGATATCGGTATCGATACCGGCCATGATGCGCAGCAGGGTGGATTTACCGGCGCCATTCAGGCCCAGAACACCGATTTTTGCGCCAGGGAAGAAGCTCAGTGAGATGTTTTTAAGAATATGACGTTTCGGCGGAACCACTTTGCCGACACGATGCATGGTATAAACGAATTGAGCCACGTGGACTTCGCCTCTTTTATAGTGATGAATAGAGTTTTCAAAGGCGAAGTGTAGCTGTTTTCCCCCTTCAAGCCCAGCAGGCAAATTCAGCGGCGCAAATACACCGATAAAACGTAAAAAAGTGTTCATTACGTGGAACATTTAGCCATCAATAGTTAGCATAAATCTATTACGCGGCACGATGCTGCACTGACGTAACGTGACAACGAGGAAGAGCCTGTGGAAACAGCCAAACAATTTACGTGGCGTCTGCTGGCAGCGGGTGTCTGCCTGCTGACCGTCAGTAGCGCGGCCTACGCTGACTCACTGGATCAACAGCGCAGCCGCTATGCGCAAATCAAACAGGCGTGGGATAACCGCCAGATGGATGTGGTTGAGAGCTTAATGCCAACTCTGCGCGACTATCCGCTGTACCCCTATCTGGAATATCGTCAGCTTTCCGGCGATCTAATGAATACGCCCGCGCTGGCTGTGACCAACTTTGTGCAGGCGAACCCGACGTTGCCACCTGCCCGGACGCTTAAAAACCGCTTTATCAATGAACTGGCGCGCCGCGAAGACTGGCGTGGCCTGTTGGCCTTTAGCCCGGACAAGCCGGGCACCGCAGAAACGCAGTGTAATTATTACTACGCCAAATATACCGTGGGTGATACTCAGGGGGCCTGGGAAGGGGCAAAAGCGCTGTGGCTGAGCGGGCAAAACCGCCCGAATGCCTGCGATAAGCTGTTCAGCGCCTGGCGCTCGTCCGGCACCCAGGATCCACTCGCTTATCTGGAACGCATTCGGCTGGTGATGAAAGCCGGTAATACCGGGCTGGTGAAAGCGTTGGCTTCTCAGATGCCCGCTGAATACCAGACCATGTCTACTGCGATTACCGACCTGGCAAATAATCCCAACAATGTGCTGACCTTTGCCCGCAGCACGGGGGCGACCGATTTTACCCGCCAACTGGCGGCGGTGGCCTTTAGCAGCGTGGCACGCCAGGATGTTGAAAATGCGCGCTTGATGATCCCATCGCTGGTGCAAGCGCAGCAGCTTAACGAAGAGCAGACCCAGGAGTTGCGCGATATTGTCGCCTGGCGCCTGATGGGGTCTGACGTGACCGACGAGCAGGCTCGCTGGCGTGATGATGCGATTATGCGCTCGCAATCGACCTCGCTGGTTGAGCGTAGGGTTCGTATGGCCTTGGGGACTGGAGACCGAACAGGGCTGAACACCTGGCTGGCACGATTGCCAATGGAAGCGAAAGAGAAAGACGAGTGGCGCTACTGGCAGGCTGACCTGTTGATGGAGCAGGGCCGAGATAACGAAGCCCGACAAATTTTACTGTCACTGATGCAGCAGCGTGGTTTTTACCCGATGGTCGCAGCACAACGACTGGGTGAACCCTATACGCTACGCATAGATGAAGCTCCGGGCGCAATCGCTTCGACGCTAACCAGCGGCGCGGAAATGGCGCGTGTTCGCGAGCTGATGTACTGGAATCAGGACAACACTGCCCGCAGTGAGTGGGCCAATCTGGTCAGCAGCCGCAGCCAAACCGAGCAGGCGCAGCTGGCGCGCTATGCCTTTGACCAGAACTGGTGGGATCTCAGCGTACAGGCAACGATCGCCGGTAAGCTGTGGGACAACCTGCAGGAACGTTTCCCGCTGGCTTACAAGGATCTGTTTACGCGCTATACCTCGGGTAAAGATGTACCGCAGAGCTACGCGATGGCCATTGCACGTCAGGAGAGCGCGTGGAATCCGAAAGTGAAATCACCGGTGGGCGCAAGCGGGCTGATGCAGATTATGCCGGGCACTGCGACCCATACGGTGAAGATGTTTAATCTGCCGGGTTACAGTAATCCAATCCAGTTGTTAGATCCGGAAACCAATATCAATATCGGCACTAGCTATTTGCAGTACGTTTATCAGCAATTTGAAAATAACCGCATCTTTGCTTCGGCGGCGTACAACGCCGGTCCTGGTCGGGTACGTACCTGGCTTGGCAATAGCGCCGGACGAATTGACGCGGTGGCATTTATCGAGAGCATTCCGTTCTCGGAAACGCGTGGCTACGTGAAAAACGTGCTGGCCTATGATGCCTATTATCGCCACTTTATGGGGGAGAAAGAGGAGATCCTGACCCGCAATGAGTGGCAACGTCGTTACTGATATTGCAGACCTGTGTTATGCTTGTACTCGCTTAAGAGTACATGCATAACACGGTGGCCTATTATGACCCAACAATCCCCTTATTCAGCCACGGTTGCTGAACAGCGTAACCAGGAGTGGCTTCGCTTTGTGGAGCTTCTGCGTCTGGCGTATACCGACGAGCTTGCTCTGCCGTTGTTGAATTTAATGATGACCCCGGATGAGCGTGAAGCGCTGGGGACGCGCGTGCGGATTATCGAAGAATTACTGCGCGGTGAAATGAGTCAGCGAGAGCTGAAAAATGAACTTGGCGCGGGGATTGCGACAATCACCCGCGGCTCGAACAGCCTGAAGTCGGCACCGGTTGAACTGCGCCAATGGCTGGAAGAGACGTTACCGAAAACGCAATCGCAGACGGAATAGCGGCGCGAGTGCCGAACATTGCCTCGCCGCAGTTAGCCGGATAGCCTTTTGTCGCCATCCGGTAATCTGGCTAGCGATTATTGACGGTAAAGGTCGTTATGAAAAGGGCTTAGCGCCAGTACCACTGCCTGATGATAAACGCTGCTGCGGGTCAGCGCGCCGGCGGTAAATACGCCAATCGCCCCTTCCTTATTGCCAATCTTATCGATCCCGGTGTATTTCGACATGACCGGTCCCAGCGCTTCACCTGCGCGAACCTGTTCAAGGATGGCTTGTGGCAATGGCAGCGTAGCGGAACGCGCCTCTCCACGCTGGTCGCGGCTTTCAATCACCACCCAACTGAAGGTTGCACCTTCATCAATTCCCGCTTCAATAGCCACCCAAAAATCAGCTTCAGGCTTTACCTGGCGCGCATTAGCCAGCCGATTACGCGCGCCAGCACGAGTTTCTTCGCTGCCAAAAGGCTGCTCTGGTACGCCGGTTTCAACGGAAATGGCGTCGATATGACAGGATCCTTCACCAAAAATCTGGTCAAATGCGGCAAGAATTGCCTGAATTTTGGCAGGATTGGTGGTAGCTACAATAACTTGATGCATAATCTATACTCGTCGTATTTCATGTTGCAGGTATTTTGGCTGCGTTCGTTCACGCAAATCACCGATTTGAGTCAGCTCATCGTGATTCGCTTGCCTGCCATCTTCCCGTAACGCGAAACTCGCAGAGAATCACAACCCATACAATAAAATGTCATCGCAGTATAACGGATAAAAAACATGTTACAGGTATATCTTGTTCGCCATGGCGAAACGCAGTGGAACGCCGAACGGCGTATTCAAGGCCAGTCCGATAGTCCTCTGACGGCTAAAGGTGAGTTACAGGCGGTGCAGGTGGGAGAACGCGTGCGTTCCTACGGCATCACCCACGTTATCGCCAGCGATCTGGGCCGTACGCAGCGTACCGCCGAGATCATTGCCGATGCCTGTGGCTGTGGCGTGACGCTGGATGCCCGCCTGCGCGAGCTGGATATGGGCATTCTGGAACAACGTCATCTTGATTCACTGAGCGCACAGGAGGAAGAGTGGCGTCGGCTGGTGGTGAATGGCACGCCAAACGGCCGTATTCCTGAAGGTGAGTCGATGCAGGAACTCAGCGAGCGTATGCGTGCCGGGCTTACCGCTTGCCTTAATCTGCCGGCTGGAAGCCGCCCGCTGCTGGTGAGCCACGGGATTGCGCTGGGCTGTCTGGTGAGTACGATTCTGGGATTGCCTGCGCACGCGGAGCGTCGGTTACGTCTGCGTAACTGCTCAATTTCGCGGGTAGATTATCAGGAAAGCCTGTGGCTGGCGCCGGGATGGGTCGTTGAAACGGCAGGGGATATCTCACATCTGGATACCCCTGCATTGGACGAGCTACAGCGTTAACGGCGAATCGGGATCAGGTATTCGCAGCGCAGCATAATCGGCGGTTCCTGGTTCCGGGCTTCATCCTGCGGGAAGAAACGCTCGATATCCTGGCCTTTACGGCGGGTCAGGTTGAGCATTGGCATGCAGGTGCCGTAGAGCGTCAGGATAAACTCCTGTAGCCCTGTGCCCAGACCTTCGTAGGTGAACATCACATACTCACCGCCTTCAAGGGTAACAGGATGAGCATTGTTGATGTGACCGTTTGCCAGCTCCTGCGTTAGTGCGGTGGTATAGAATACTTCCTGCTCGTCATCTTTCTCCTGACTTGGACGTGGCTCATGCAGCCCGTACAACGTCGGTGGAATAGATGGTGAATTGCCGAGGAAGTCGGTCCAGAACTGTACGCGCATCTGCTGACGGAACTCGGAAATCTCTTCCAGTTTGCAGGTGTAGCTTTGGGTTACGCCCATCAGATGAGTGGTTGGCTGCGTGACAAATTCGTATTTTGGCATCGTAAACTCGCCCAGACGCAGCGGCGGTCGCATACCGAATGAACTCCAGTCCGGAGAACGACGGTACAGCGCTGGCGTCAGCGAGAACTGCTTTTTAAAGGCGCGGGTAAAGGTTTGCTGAGAGTCAAAACGGTATTGCAGCGCGATATCGAGAATCGGGCGCGCTGTCAGGCGTAACGCAACGGCAGATTTGGATAAACGACGGGCGCGAATGTAAGCACCAATGGCATGGCCGGTAACGTCTTTGAACATACGTTGCAGGTGCCATTTGGAGTAACCGGCTTTTGCCGCCACATTATCCAGCGATAATGGCTGGTCTAAATGACCTTCCAGCCAAACGAGGAGATCGCGAATAATTCCAGCCTGATCCATATAATACCCTCATCCTTAATGTCTTAGGTGCCTGTTACCAAGGTAGCGGATAATAGCACCTTTTGCTGTTTTAGCATTCAGTGTTTTTTTTATGCATAAGTGCGTTTTTACATTAGAAATGAGGCTGTTTTTTGCAAAGCTGTGATCTTTAAACACTTTCCTGCTGGATGTTGAATAGTCACTTAACTCAATAAATGAAAATGGTAACAATATGAAATACAACAAATTAATGGCTGGCCTGTTACTGGGGGTCTTCAGCCTGGGCGTGCATGCAGAGCAGATTGGTTCTGTTGATACGGTTTTCAAAATGTTTGGCCCTGACCACAAAATCGTCGTCGAAGCCTTCGATGACCCGGATGTCAAAAACGTCACCTGCTATATCAGCCGGGCGAAAACCGGCGGTATCAAGGGCGGATTAGGTCTTGCGGAAGATACCTCCGATGCGGCGATTTCCTGCCAGCAGGTAGGGGCGATTGTGCTGACCGATAAAATCAAGAATGGCAAAGCGCAGGGTGAGGTGGTATTCCAGAAACGGACATCTTTAGTGTTTAAGAAGCTGCAGGTGGTTCGTTTTTATGATGGGAAACGTAACGCGCTGGTTTATCTGACTTATTCCGATAAAGTCGTTGATGGTTCACCGAAGAATGCGATCAGTGCGGTGCCGATTATGCCGTGGGGAGATGAAGCCGGGTCGGCAAAATAAGGGGGAAATGAAAACGGCGCTGAAAGCGCCGTTTTTTGTTTTCTTATTCCTGCAGCTCGCCGCAGAAACGATAACCTTCGCCGTGGATCGTGGCGATGATTTCCGGTGTGTCCGGCGTAGACTCGAAATGCTTACGGATGCGACGGATGGTCACGTCAACTGTACGGTCGTGTGGCTTCAGCTCACGGCCAGTCATTTTCTTCAGCAGTTCAGCACGGGACTGAATTTTGCCCGGGTTTTCGCAGAAGTGCAGCATGGCGCGGAATTCGCTACGCGGCAGCTTGTACTGTTCACCGTTCGGGCTCACCAGAGAGCGGCTATTGATGTCCAGCTCCCAGCCGTTGAACTTGTAGCTTTCTACGCTACGACGTTCTTCACTGACGGTACCCAGATTCATGGTACGAGACAGCAGGTTGCGCGCACGGATGGTCAGTTCACGCGGGTTAAATGGCTTGGTGATGTAATCATCTGCGCCAATTTCCAGACCGAGGATCTTGTCGACTTCATTGTCGCGGCCGGTCAGGAACATCAGGGCGACATTCGCTTGTTCACGCAGTTCGCGCGCCAGCAGAAGGCCGTTTTTCCCCGGCAGGTTGATATCCATGATTACCAGGTTGATATCATTCTCAGACAGGATCTGATGCATTTCCGCGCCATCGGTCGCTTCGAAAACATCGTAGCCTTCTGCTTCGAAAATACTTTTTAACGTGTTGCGTGTTACCAACTCGTCTTCAACGATAAGAATGTGCGGGGTCTGCATGTTTGCTACCTAAATTGCCAACTAAATCGAAACAGGAAGTACCAATAGTCCCTGACCTGCCTAATGCATGTCGAAAATTAACATGATCGGCGTAACATGACTAAAGTACGTAATTGCGTTCTTGATGCACTTTCCATCAACGTCAACAACATCATTAGCTTGGTCGTGGGTACTCTTCCCTCTGGACCCGACAGTGTCAAAAACGGTTGTCATCCTAACCATTTTAACAGCAACATAACAGGCAAAGAGGCACCAGACCGCCAATAAACCTACGCTTCGTTGACATATATCAAGTTCAATTGTAGCACGTTAACAGTTTGGTGAAATCATCACTCTTGAATGATAACGGCTATCACATTTTTTCCACAACTCAAGTAGTTGCACAGGTTAACTGATAAATGTGGTGAATCCAATTATTATTGTTCGATGGTAATGAAAATAGTTCGTATAAACATAGAGATATATGACTTCCATTAACATTCAAAAATGATAGTTTTGGAGGCAATTGATTAGCACTGTTTATATGTTATGAAACGTCATTTCATTGATTTTTGTTGCATTTTTGTAAATTCGCGCTGCGCAATATGTTGAACTACATCACATTATTGCCCGATAACAGTAAATTAAGAGAACTTTAAATGCGCTTATCTATTGTGCTGGTTTCACCAGCAAGAGCCGAAAATATCGGCGCGGCCGCCCGGGCGATGAAAACCATGGGATTTAACGATCTGCGTATCGTAGACAGCGTTGCACATCTGGAACCGGCGACCCGCTGGGTCGCGCACGGCTCGGGTGATATTATCGACGGCATTACCACCTATCCGACGCTCGAAGACGCTCTGCACGATGTTGATTTTACCGTTGCCACGACCGCCCGCAGTCGCGCTCGTTTCCATTACTACGCCACGCCGCAAGAACTGGTGCCGATGCTGACCGAGAAATCGCAGTGGATGAACCATGCCGCACTGGTGTTTGGCCGTGAAGATTCCGGGCTGACCAACGAAGAGTTGGCGCTGGTCGATGTGTTAACCGGCGTACCGATGGTGGCTGACTATCCGTCTCTGAACCTTGGCCAGGCAGTGATGGTCTATTGTTATCAGCTCTCTTCGCTATTACAAACCGCGAACGTCGCAGCAACGGCAGGTGACGAAAATCAACTGATTGCGTTAAGGGCTCGTATCACTGCCTTACTCGAGCGACTTGAGGTCGCCGGAGATGTAAAACTGGTTGATTGGCTGCAACAGCGTATTGGTTTATTTGAGCACCGCGATACGGCAATGTTGCATCGATTGCTGCATGATATTGAAAAAAATCTGCCAGAGTAAAATTCTGTCATCACGTTTTCATATGGCGTTATACCCCGGTATTTTGCTTATCTTATGGCTTTTACGGTGGTTTGTCGGCTCGAGCTCGGGCTGATATGAAGTGGTTTCGAAATGTGACGAAGTTAGAAATTAATTGACTTAGCTGGCCGGATACTTTAACCAATAGGGGTATAAGGCACAGACAGCTATTCTCGTCGTCTTTCAAGATACAGGTGCTGGCTTCGTTGGTTCACCCGAATCGCTTACAAAAGTAAGCACATCGGAGTTCGTTCGCTTGCCGCCTTCCTGCAACTTGAAACCCGCAGAGATATAAATAACAGAGAACACAACATCCATGATTCGCATCAGCAGCATTATGACAATTACGACCACCACTATTACCACAGGTAACGGTGCGGGCTGACGCGTACAGGAAACACAGAAAAAAGCCCGCACCTAAACAGTGCGGGCTTTTTTTTCGACTAAAGATCAAGGGGTCAAAACCATGCGAGTCTTGAAGTTCGGCGGTACATCAGTGGCAAACGCGGAAAGGTTTCTGCGCGTAGCCGACATTCTGGAAAGCAACGCCAGGCAGGGGCAGGTAGCAACCGTGCTCTCTGCCCCGGCAAAAATCACCAACCATCTGGTGGCGATGATTGAAAAAACCATTGGCGGCCAGGATGCGCTGACCAATATTTCCGACGCCGAACGTATCTTTGCTGAATTGCTCTCCGGGCTTGCCGATGCCCAGCCAGGTTTCCCGCATGCTGAACTGAAAGCCGCCGTTGACCTAGAATTTTCCCAGATTAAACACATTCTTCACGGCATCAGCCTACTGGGGCAGTGCCCGGATAGCGTTAACGCGGGCCTCATCTGCCGTGGTGAAAAGCTCTCTATCGCCATCATGGCGGGGCTGCTGAGCGCGCGTGGCCACAACGTCACGGTGATTAATCCGGTTGAGAAACTGCTGGCCGTCGGCCACTACCTTGAATCTACCGTCGATATTGCAGAATCAACCCGTCGCATCGTGGCAAGCCAGATCCCATCTGACCATATGGTGCTGATGGCGGGCTTTACCGCAGGTAACGAAAAAGGTGAGCTAGTGGTTCTGGGGCGCAACGGCTCCGATTACTCTGCTGCCGTACTGGCGGCCTGTTTACGCGCCGACTGCTGCGAAATCTGGACCGATGTCGATGGCGTATATACCTGCGACCCGCGTCAGGTACCCGATGCCCGCCTGCTGAAAAGCATGTCGTATCAAGAAGCAATGGAGCTTTCTTACTTCGGCGCCAAAGTGCTGCACCCGCGTACCATTGCACCGATTGCCCAGTTCCAGATCCCTTGTCTGATTAAAAATACCGGCAACCCGCAGGCACCAGGCACGCTCATTGGTGCCAGCCGCGATGAAGATGATCTGCCGGTCAAAGGCATCTCTAACCTCAACAACATGGCGATGTTCAACGTCTCCGGCCCGGGGATGAAAGGCATGGTTGGCATGGCCGCCCGCGTCTTTGCAACCATGTCACGCGCCGGGATCTCGGTGGTGTTGATCACCCAGTCTTCGTCTGAATACAGCATCAGTTTCTGCGTACCGCAGAGCGACTGTGCGCGGGCGAAAAAGGCGATGGAAGATGAGTTCTATCTGGAGCTGAAAGAAGAGCTGCTCGAGCCGCTGTCGATCATGGAACGCCTGGCGATCATCTCGGTGGTTGGTGACGGAATGCGCACTCTGCGCGGCATCTCGGCAAAATTCTTCGCCGCGCTGGCTCGCGCCAATATCAACATCGTCGCTATTGCCCAGGGCTCTTCTGAGCGTTCTATCTCGGTGGTTGTGAGTAACGATGATGCGGTAACGGGCGTGCGCGTCACGCATCAGATGCTGTTCAATACCGACCAGGTGATTGAAGTGTTCCTGATCGGCGTCGGTGGTGTCGGCGGTGCGCTGTTGGATCAAATCAAACGCCAGCAGGCATGGCTGAAGAAGAAGCACATCGACCTGCGCGTTTGCGGTGTGGCGAACTCCCGTGCGCTGCTGACCAGCGTACACGGGCTGAATCTGGAAAACTGGCAGGCGGAGCTGGCGGAAGCCAAAGAGCCGTTTAATCTCGGGCGCTTAATCCGTCTGGTGAAAGAGTACCACCTGCTGAACCCGGTGATTGTCGACTGTACTTCTAATCAAACCGTGGCTGACCAATACGCCGACTTCCTGCGCGAAGGTTTCCACGTGGTGACGCCGAACAAAAAGGCCAACACCTCGTCGATGGATTACTACCATCAGTTGCGCCACGCGGCAGGCCAGTCTCGGCGTAAGTTCCTCTACGATACCAACGTGGGTGCCGGTCTACCGGTGATTGAAAACCTGCAAAACCTGCTCAACGCGGGCGATGAACTGCAGCATTTCTCCGGTATCCTCTCCGGCTCGCTGTCGTTTATCTTCGGCAAGCTCGACGAAGGTATGAGCCTGTCGGAAGCGACGAAAGTGGCACGTGAAATGGGCTATACGGAACCCGACCCGCGTGATGATCTGTCGGGCATGGACGTGGCGCGTAAGCTGCTGATCCTGGCGCGTGAAACCGGGCGCCATCTTGAACTGAGTGATATCGTGGTTGAATCGGTGCTGCCGGAAAGCTTTGATGCCTCCGGCGATACTGAAAGCTTTATGGCGCGTCTGCCGCAGCTGGACGATGAGTTTGCTGCCCGGGTGGCGAAAGCGCGTGATGAAGGTAAAGTACTGCGTTATGTTGGCAACATTGAAGAAGACGGCGTTTGTCGGGTGAAAGTTGCCGCGGTGGATGGCAATGACCCACTGTATAAAGTGAAAAACGGCGAAAACGCATTGGCGTTCTATAGCCATTATTATCAGCCGCTTCCGCTGGTGCTGCGCGGCTATGGCGCAGGTAACGATGTTACGGCGGCAGGGGTATTTGCCGATCTTCTGCGCACGCTTTCATGGAAGTTAGGAGTTTAAACATGGTTAAGGTCTATGCCCCGGCTTCCAGTGCCAATATGAGCGTCGGGTTTGATGTCCTGGGCGCGGCAGTGACGCCAATTGACGGCAGCCTGCTGGGCGATAACGTAACGGTTGAGGCGGCAGACCGCTTCAGCCTGCAAAACCTGGGGCGCTTTGCGGATAAGCTGCCAACCGAGCCACATGAAAACATCGTTTATCAGTGCTGGGAACTGTTCTGCCGGGAAATAGGTAAAGAGATTCCGGTGGCGATGACGCTGGAAAAAAATATGCCGATCGGCTCAGGACTGGGCTCCAGCGCCTGTTCCGTGGTGGCGGCGCTGGTGGCGATGAATGAACATTGCGGCAAGCCGCTGGATGAAACCCGCATGTTGGCCCTGATGGGCGAGCTGGAAGGGCGTATCTCCGGCAGCGTGCACTATGACAACGTGGCGCCGTGCTATCTTGGCGGAATGCAGCTGATGATCGAAGAGAATGGCATCATCAGCCAACAGGTTCCTTGCTTTGACGAATGGCTTTGGGTGCTGGCTTATCCGGGCATCAAAGTCTCCACGGCGGAAGCGCGAGCCATTCTGCCGGCGCAGTATCGTCGTCAGGACTGTATTGCTCATGGCCGTCACCTGGCGGGCTTTGTTCACGCCTGCTACTCCCGTCAGCCTCAACTGGCGGCAAAATTGATGAAAGATGTCATTGCGGAACCGTATCGTACCAAACTCCTGCCGGGCTTCAGCGAAGCGCGCCAGGCGGTGGCCGGTATTGGCGCAATTGCCTGCGGTATCTCCGGTTCTGGGCCGACGCTGTTTGCCCTGTGCGATAAAGCGGAGACGGCGCAGCGCGTGGCCGACTGGCTTGGCCAGAATTACCTGCAGAATCAAGAAGGTTTTGTTCATATTTGTCGACTGGATACAGCCGGCGCACGAGTCGTGGGATAACCGATGAAACTCTATAATTTAAAAGATCACAATGAGCAGGTCAGCTTTGCGCAGGCCATTACTCAAGGGCTTGGTAAACATCAGGGATTGTTCTTTCCGCACGATCTGCCGGAATTCAGCCTGACCGACATTGATGACCTGCTGACGCAGGATTTCGTCGCCCGTAGCGCGAAAATTCTTTCCGCGTTTATCGGCGATGAAATTCCACAGGCCGAGCTGGAGCAGCGTATTGGTAATGCATTTACCTTCCCCGCGCCGGTGAACAAGGTGCAGGAAGATATCGGCTGCCTGGAGCTATTCCATGGCCCAACCCTGGCGTTTAAGGATTTTGGCGGCCGCTTTATGGCGCAGATGCTGACCCTTATTGCGGGTGAAAAGCCGGTAACTATTCTGACCGCGACCTCTGGCGATACCGGTGCGGCGGTGGCGCATGCCTTCTATGGCCTGCCAAACGTCAAGGTAGTGATTCTGTACCCGCGCGGCAAAATCAGCCCGCTGCAGGAAAAACTGTTCTGCACCTTGGGCGGCAATATTGAAACCGTGGCTATCGACGGCGATTTCGATGCCTGCCAGGCGCTGGTCAAACAGGCCTTCGATGACGAAGAACTGAAGGTTGCACTGGGCCTCAACTCCGCGAACTCCATCAACATCAGCCGTCTGCTGGCGCAGATTTGCTACTACTTCGAAGCGGTGGCTCAGCTGCCGCAGGAAGCGCGCAATCAGCTGGTGGTTTCCGTTCCGAGCGGAAACTTTGGCGACCTGACTGCTGGCCTGCTGGCAAAATCATTAGGCCTGCCGATTAAGCGCTTTATTGCTGCGACTAACGCCAACGATACTGTGCCGCGTTTCCTGCAGGACGGTAAATGGGCGCCAAAAGCGACTCAGGCGACCCTGTCTAACGCGATGGACGTCAGCCAGCCGAACAACTGGCCGCGTGTGGAAGAACTGTTCCGCCGTAAGATCTGGCGTCTCAACGAGCTGGGCTACGCCGCAGTGGACGATGAAACCACCAAAGCGACCATGCGCGAGCTGCAGTCGCTGGGCTACACCTCCGAGCCACACGCTGCTATTGCCTACCGTGCGCTGCGCGATCAGCTTCAGCCGGGCGAGTATGGGCTGTTCCTTGGCACTGCGCATCCGGCGAAGTTCAAAGAGAGCGTGGAAGAGATCCTGCACGAAACGCTGCCGCTGCCAAAAGCGCTGGCGGATCGCGCCGACCTGCCTCTGCTATCGCATAACCTGCCGGCTGACTATGCCGCACTACGTAAGCTAATGATGGACAAGGCGTAACGTCTCCGTTTCCCCTTTCTGAACGGAGGGGGAAATAGGGAGAAATTATGTAGAAATTCCGTAGGGAAAAAGGAGAAATTCCCAATAAATGCGGGAGGTTACAATATAGGATTGCGGAGAATAACCAACTGGGGTTCACCACGGTAAGCTCTCTTCATCGGCCATATTGGCAAATGATGAACAAAGGAGTTCCCCATGTTAAAACCTGCGATGTTTGCACTGGCAATGATGCTGGCAGCTCCGGTAATGGTACAGGCCGCGGAGATAACGCTTATCCCGGCGGTGAAGCTACAGATTGGCGATCAGGATAATAGCGGGCGCTATTGGGATGGCGGTAACTGGCGTGATCATAGCTGGTGGAAAGATCACTATGAATGGCGGGATAACCGCTGGCACGCTCATACCCCACCGCCACAACCGCATCACGATAACCGCGATCATTATGACAACCGTGGGCATGACAATCGCGGTCCTGGTAACGATCATCGCGACGATCATCGTCCACCGCCAAATCATCGTTAATCCGCAAAAAAAGCCCGGCAATGCCGCAATGTCGATCAGTTAAGGATCGGTTGACCGATCCTTAATCTGCGGCACTATAACGGCTTCCATAACAGGGAGCCGTTTTCTTATGCCACTTC
>NZ_JBEFLV010000035.1:0-24017 GCF_040149365.1 Kluyvera huaxiensis | reverse complement strand
TAGCTGAACAGGAGGGACAGCTGATAGAAACAGAAGCCACTGGAGCACCTCAAAAACACCATCATACACTAAATCAGTAAGTTGGCAGCATCACCAGGTACTGCTAGTTAAATGAAGTAATAGTGAGGGCTTATCTGCCGGAGTTGCGTCAGTCGCAACAAATCACGGCCTGACCAGGACTGCAAAAAAACGATTGTTTTATAGATAAGAATTGAAAGTCATTTTAGAGCGGTAGTTGTATAATGATCACAAGAGAATACTAAACTTGTGGGGCGAAGTTATGATTCAACTGGGCGCACATTTGTCATCGGGTAGAACTGGATATACACACCACGGCATTTATGTCGGTAATGGTAATGTTGTTCATTATTCAGGGTTAGCTAATGGACTTTCCAAAGGTAATATCTGTGAAACAACGATTGAAAAATTTAGCCTTGGTCGAGATAAAATAACGATTATTACGCATCCTAATCCTAGCGAGTACTTTACTCCAATCGAGATTGTAAAAAGAGCGCGGTCTCGGATTGGTGAGAATGATTATAATATCATTTTTAATAATTGTGAGCACTTTGCTACCTGGTGCGCTACGGGAACAGCTAGCAGTGAGCAGGTAAAAAGCACAGTGAAAATCGCTGGTGCAGGCTACAACACTTATCGTGCATATCAGATGTATAAGGCATCACAACATATTAACGGTCCGGTCCTGAGGGGCGTGTGTGAGCTTGCAAAAAATCCTAGTACACAAGGCGTAGTTGCTGCACTCAGCAAATCAGCTCTTAGCCCAGGTAGTGGTAATGTGGTGTTGAAAAGTCTACTTGCAACTGCACCTAGTGCGGTGACTACTGGTAATGGTGTTGCTAGAGGAATCACTGCCATAACTACGGGTACGGTTGCAGCAACTGCAACATTATCTGGTTCAAGCGCTATTGTAGGTATTGTCAGCTCTAGCGCGGTCGCAACTGCTGCGGCTCCGGTTGCCTTAGCTGCTGGTGGTGTTGCTTTGGTTGGATATGGTGTTTGTAAGCTTTGGGATTTGCTTACAGATTGATATGCGTCCCTCTGACGAGAAACCGGCGATTGGTCAGCAAACTGGTAAGAACGATAAAACTCACCGGATCATCTTCGTGAAGGACGAACCCAAAAAACTGGTGGCATAGCGCTAAAAATCATTCTCATCACTTTTTTAGCATGGCTGAATAATAACTCTATGAGTTCCCCCTTCCCAGAAAGGGGGATGCAATTCAGTACTAAGTGTGGAAAAACAATTAATTAACTTCTTCGCAGTTGGTTGCGTAATGTGTTTTTGTCCCCAGCAAGTCAAAGTTGAAACGGGTTTCGGTCAAAGGCTTCAAACTCAGGCTGTAGCCACTTGCAACATAGCTAAGCTCACTGGCGGCATTGATCCCCCTGTAAGTCGTTTTTACGCCGTGAAAATCCATTACTGCCTTGTCATTTTCATCAAGATACTGATGGGCTTTGGTTCCATCATCGCACTGGTAAAAGAATTCTTCTTGGGCAAAAGAGCCTGTGCTGAATGTGAAGAGTGCGATGAGTACGAGTTTTTTCATAACGCCCCCATATTTGGGTAAATAGATTGTCGGGGTATGATAGTCAAAATAGTTCATTTATGTATGATATACATTGATTTTTTGGTGAAAATAAAAGTTACATAACTTGTTATAGGAGGGGGGGATGCGTTTTAGCTACGTAACTACTCTCGCTTTTGAAAAGTATGGGGCAGTTCTGATTCTGTATGTCGGTATCTTGTTTGGCGCGATAGCTGATAGCTTCAATCCATTTTTTATCAAATCTCAACTCCTTTACTACTGCATCAATCTTGCATCAGTGGTTGTCGGTCTCGGGGTCGGATTTGCTGTCTATGCGCATGCGGTATCATGGATGAGAGAGCACACTATTTGGCTATCTGAGTGGGAGAGGGAACATGGAACTCGTTTGCCACCTGCTGAAAAGGTAGCGGCTTTTATTCCTGTTTTGAAGGCACTATGGAATATATTCAGGGTTGCAGTGGTAGCGGTGACCATCTTGGCTGTAGCGGGGGTAATCTGCTATGCGATTTTTAAGGGATTTGCCTAAGTTTGTTCGTGCATAGTCAGTCAAAACAAACTGAGGTCTGAACTATCCCCCTTCGCAATAGGCTGAGATGATTCTTATACTAGCCGGGGAGTGTGTGGCGAAAGCTGATGTTTTTGAGCAATGGGAGTGGTCATGAGTGTTGGAAAAAAAGAACCAAGGAACCCGGAAGCCGCAGATTACAAAATTTACGCACGCCTTGATGCCGGGGAATCACTGGATAGCATTATTGCGAACCCTCCGACGACCAAATACGGAGTGGTTACAAAGGAGAACAATATCAGGCAAGAGTATGGATTTTGGAAGCGGTGGAGGGGAAAAGCTGCCAAGAAGTAACCCACTCTGCTGCGGCGGGTTTTTACATTGATTTCCCATTATCACCTGTACATAATGTCAGTGTTAGCCTGAACAACTGACAGCCTTATGCGCCACGGAGAACACCATGGCGCAGTTACAACTAATCAAGCAGTCCTCTGAAATCCTGATCCCGGCGACGCCCGAGACCAGCGATATTCTGCAATCAAAAATCAAGCTCGGTGCCGTTCTGGTTGCTGAGTTCAAGCAAGTCCGCAATCCGGCATTTCATCGCCGGTTCTTTGCACTTCTAAATCTTGGCTTTGAATATTGGGAGCCAACCGGCGGCGCCATTTCATCGAACGAACGCAAACTGGTGACCGGGTATGCCAAATTCCTGTCTTCTTATGGCGGCAATGAAAGCGCGCTGCTGGATGCTGCTGAACAGTATCTGGAGCAGATTGCTAGCCGTCGCGTTACCAATGGCATCAGTCTGTGCAAATCCTTTGACGCTTACCGCGCCTGGGTAACCGTTGAAGCAGGGCATTACGATGCTATCCGGCTGCCTGATGACACCTTGCGTAAGCATCCCCGCAGCATTTCCTTCTCAAACATGGACGAAATCGAATTCCAGCAGTTGTACAAGGCTGCGCTCGATGTTCTCTGGCGCTGGATATTGTCCCGCACTTTCCGAACGCAGCAGGAGGCCGAGAACGCCGCCGCCCAGCTGATGAGCTTCGGGGGATGATGCCGATGAAATACAGTTGGTTCCAACATACCGATTGCACCACCGAGCAGGCCGACGAGTTGGTGGCCAACTACAGGCGCCGTGGCGTGAAAGTCGAGCGCAGCCTGAACCGTGACAACATCACCTGGACTATCAGCGCGCAGTTGCCGGAAGGCGATAAAGCACCGCGCCCGAGCTGTGTGTGGCAAAGCAAGGCGTGGGGGTGAGCATGGCTAAATCAGCGAAATGCCTGTTCTGCGGAAAACCTGCAACCCTGCTATGCGATGGGATCATCGGCTGGGATGCTGATGAGGACGAGAACCATCATCTCAGCAATGCCCGAGGAATCTTCACCTGCGACGCACCGATGTGCGGTGAGTGCGGGACGTGGCACGGCAATATCTTCTTCTCAGGAAAGGCGGGGGGAATGGAAACCCGCGATTATTGCCCGCTATGCCAGGCGCTACATGTGAATGGTGACATCATCCGGGAGGACAAAAATCGGAAAGGAAAAGCCATTCGCGAGCCGGCCCTACAGGAAGAACAGGCTGCCATCATCCGTAAAGCCCACTGGAATAGCCGCCTGAATGCTCACCGCCATGAAGCGCACATCATCCAGGGAGGTGGACAACAATGCCTGCCATTCTGAAAAAGAAACCCCGCCGCAAGTGCGCCAACAAAGAATGCCGCCAGTGGTTCCACCCGACGCGGGACACCCAGACCGTATGCGGTTACGAGTGCGCCAGCGCATATAGCAAGGAGCAGACTAGAAAAGCCCGCGAAGACGCGCAGCGCAACGAGTTAGCCAAACAGCGCGCGGCCGAGAAAAAAGAACGAGCGGCCTGGCGCCAGCGCAAAGCCGCAGTTAAGCCGCTAAAGCACTGGGAGGATTTAACCCAACGGGTCGTCAACGACTACATCCGTGAACGTGATGCCGATCTGCCATGCATCAGCTGCAACACTTTCGATACCGTCCAGTGGGAAGCCGGCCACTACCGCTCACGCGGGAAGGCGTCACACCTCCGCTACAACGAAGACAATATCCACAAGCAGTGCCACCACTGTAACGTTGCCCTCTCTGCCAATCAGCAGCAATACCGCATCTATCTGATTGTGAAAATCGGCGCTGAGCGCGTCGAAGCGCTCGAAAACAACAACGCCCCGCATCGTTACACGATTGAAGAACTCGAAGCCATCAGAAAGCGCTACAGCGCTTTGCGTCGTGAGTTAATTAAAAGCAGGGAGGCCGCATGACATTCGAATCCTATTTTGCCGATCACCTCCGCGTTCGCTGGCAGCGGATGCGTTTATACCGTTTCGCAGGTTCAATCCTGACGGACTACCGGATACTGAAAAATTACGTGAAGACCATGGGCGGTGCAGTATGAAAACTCAATACCTCGAATACGTGCGCCAGCAGCTGATGGTGGCCACGGCTGATTTCAGTGGGGCAACAAAAGGGCAGTTAATGGCCTGGCTGGAGGATGCACAGTTCGACACTGGCACGTTTAAACGGAAAAAGCTGCGAGTATGGGACGAAGAGAACGAAAAATGGGAGACGCTGGATAACCCACCAATCCCCGGCAAGCAGTCGCATGCCAAAGGCTCTCATATCCCGCTGGTTCAGCCGGTAGAGTTTGCAACCGCATCATGGCGCCGCGCGTTGCTCTCACTCGAAGAACATCATAAAGCTTGGCTGCTGTGGAACTACAGTGAGAACACTAACTGGGATCATCAGGTCGCCATAACATGCTGGGCTTGGGATCAGTTCAGCCAGCAGATGAAAGGCAAGCGGATAGCGAAGAAGACCATAGACCGGTTACACCAGCTTATCTGGCTTGCTGCGCAGGATGTGAAGGCGGAGTTAGCTGGGCGTGATGTCTATCAGTATGGCGATCTGGCTGCGCTGGTGGGCGTGAATAAAACGAACTGGTCCCAGAATTACGTGGAGCATTATGATGCAATGGTCAGCTTGTATAAGGGGCTGGACTCCAATGCTCTACATCATGTTTCGCGATCACGTTCACAACAAAAGGCAGCAAATTATCAGCAGGGTATTGCAGAAATGAACTAATTGGCATATATTTCGTGTAAATCTGATATTGTGCCATTGTTGTATGCACTGGCAGTAAATAAGTTTTAAGGCCTCGCCATCGTGCGGGGCTTTTTCATTTCTAAGGGCTGCCGATTGGCGGCCTTTTTCTTTTTCAGGCTCCGGGAACCTTCACTTCGTGTTGCCGTTATATAGACCCGAGAGCCTGACCCCCTTTAAAACACACAGCACCCGCCATGCAGCGAGGTGAGAGACTATGAAAATGAACGATTCCGGGAATATCTTCACGCAATTTTTTGCGTGGGTAGGGACCCTTGCAGCAGCGCTGGGCTTTACCACCCAGGACGTTATTTACATGTTCTTTGGTGCTGTAGGTCTGCTTATATCACTGGCGTCATACATAAACGGTCGCATTGATGCCAGGCGGAAGCATAAAGAGGACGAGAAGCGCACCAAAATGGTCAATGACTATTTGAACGGTGTTAGCGACAAGCCGCATCACGAGAGACCAGCAGCAGCCAGTGTTGTCGTTGATGCTCTGCAAAAGGCAGGTGAATGATGGGCAACAAGGCAAAATTTAGCGCCGCAATGCTTGCCCTTCTTGCTGCTGGAGCAACAGCCCCTGAATTGTTTGACCAGTTCATGAGTGAGAAAGAAGGTAACGCGCTGGTGGCCGTTGTCGATCCCGGTGGTATCTGGTCGCTATGCCACGGCGTCACAGTAATCGACGGTAAACGAGTTGTGAAAGGCCAAACCGCCACCGAAGCGCAATGTAAGAGGGTTAACGCCATTGAGCGTGACAAGGCTCTGGCGTGGGTTGACCGCAATATCAAGGTACCGCTGACTGAACCGCAGAAGGTCGGCATTGCGTCGTTCTGTCCCTACAACATCGGGCCGGGTAAATGCTACCCGTCAACGTTCTACAGGCGCATGAACGCCGGCGACGCGAAAGGCGCTTGTGAAGCTATCCGCTGGTGGATTAAAGACGGTGGCCGCGATTGCCGCCTGACCAAAGGCCAGAAGAATGGCTGCTATGGGCAGGTAGAACGACGGGACCAGGAAAGCGCGTTGACGTGCTGGGGGATAGAGCAGTGAACAAAGTCCTTGTTGTCGCTGGGATGGCAGCAGTCATCATCATCTCGGTGCTCTGTGTACTGCTTACTCGCAGCAATGCCGTGCTGAACAAGTCCGAGAGTGACAACCGGGTACTGCGCAGCGACAACGCATTACAGGCGACGGTAATAACCACGCAGACTTTCAACTTCAACCGATTTAACCAGGTAGCAGAGAACGCCGGCCGCCTGAACTCACTGATAGATGCCGGCGCCGAGAAAATAGTCATCGAATACCGGGAGATTCTACGACGTGAAAAAAACTGTGATCTGCCTGTTCCTGCTGATGTCGCTGGTGGGTTGCTCAACTACGCGAACCGTTTACGTGCCAGCGCAATGCACGCCGATTCCGGGAACGCTGACGCAGCCGGTGATAGCGCCGCTGCCGCCGGCACAATAACATACTGCCAGGCTGTTCTGTGGATTAACCCGTTACTGGCGACCATTGAGAAGGCAAATAACCAGTTAGTGGGGATAAGGGAAATCGAAGAGAAAAGAGGACATTTAGGTCAGTAATTTCTGATGCTAGACAGCTGCAGAACATACTCTCCTATAATGTAGGTGGATACATTTGTGGTGGAGGTCGCAGTATGACTATTTTTCTACGTAGCTCTAAAACAGGGAAGGTTTTGACGCAGGAAGAGTGGCTAAATTCATTAAATGAATGGGAAGATGAAGGCGGTACATTGGCGGATGCTGATGAATTTATTGAGGTTGTAAAGGATGAGTTAGGAAACTGGGTTGAGAAAAATCCCGCCTCTTCATCCAGGACATAATCTCATGGACACTATAGCTGCTGTAATAATCAAATCAATGTGATTCAGTGGGGGCTGTTGAGGTTGCTTTCACTGATGTTTCCTTACTATATCCAGTTACTGTGTTTGAAGCATGACTCCGGCGAAAGACGTAAACCGTTGCAAGGCTATGAGCCATCCTGTTTCAAATTATGAGGATAAAGAAATGAAGCGGTTAGTTTACTAAGCGTTGAAATAATGAATGTAGTGGGCTTTTAAATCCATTGGTTACTTAATCGGCTTACTTTCAGAAGGAAGGTAGTTATTGCCGCAGTGGGGACAGACTAACGTTATGTTGTTTTTTATTTTCGAGAGGCTGTGCATTGACTGACGCGAACAGTATGGGCAGGTACTCTTCACAGGCCGTAAAGCACGCATCTTAATATCTTTGAGTATCGACATGATGGTTGTCCCAGTGATTGGTTAATTACCATACACCACATAGGGCTTAATAGCTTCCTTTTAAACCACCTATATATCATGGTTAACCCTATCCATGATGTCGATGTTGGTTGCGAGTTGCTACTGGATAAAGCCCATCAATCTTACTGACCGCGATACTGACGTCATGGACAAGCAAATCAAGCGTGACGTTCAAGTGTATAACATAGCGTGGAAGGTTCACGGACAGAACGTAGGCAGAGACTCGTAACAGTGAGGTTTTTAACAGAGGTGATCACTGGACTTTTGGCTTTGTTATCTTTGGGTTAAAATATTAGTTCTCATAAAATGGAGAATTTGATGTTCAAACTATTCAGACGCAATATCGCATCTGCGAAGATAAGGAAGTACATAGCTCATTGGATGGAAGTAATGTCACTTACATTCAGAAATTCTATGGCAGGAAATTATGTTGACCAGAAGGATTTAGACAGGATTAGCATTGTTATTATTAGTACTGCAATCACTGAAGCAAAAGTTTGTAGTGACACAATCATGACGTGTGTTGCTGAAGTGGCGTCTAGAACCGGTATGACCAAGGAGGATTTGAGCTATCTTCCTTATCAAGTGCTTGCCATAACGAAAGGGGTGGAAGGCCGTTCCCCGTTAGAATCGAAGAAGGGCATGCTTGGACTCATTTCACCTGGCTATGAGTTTTCTGATCAGGATACAAGTTGGTTTGATACTAATATTGAAATCATAACGAAGCAGCTTAAAAATGACCTGCGTAGTGTAGTAAATACGCTGCAAGATTGATTATTTTGGAGCGTATGATTTTCATAACCACCTTCGGGTGGTTTTTTATTGGCATGACTATTCCTGCCCTATTGTGAGGGCAGCCCATACTGGGCATTTCCAAAGAATCAATAGTGTCTAGATTGGTAAAAGCTTTTCAGGCTAGATGCACTATCAGTGAAGTTGGGGTTGCGTGTTAATTGCTATCAGCGTCCCTGAGTTCAACAGGATTGGCTCCATGCTCTTGGAGAAACTTAAAAGCCTCTTCTCTGGTCTCAAAAGTCACTCCTTTTAATGACGTACCATCTGGACATTCCTCAAGTGGCTTGTTGAAAAATGGGTTCATAATAGTGAGTGGCATGTCATTTTCCCTTACATTACATAGAGATAATTATGGTGCTCACCGACAAGCAAGAAATGTTCTGTCGCGAGTACCTCATCGATTTAAACGCCACGCAAGCGGCTATTCGGGCGGGGTACAGCGTCAAAACTGCAAACCGCATAGCCGCCCAGAACTTGTCAAAAGTTGACATCCAAAACAGAATCGCCGAACTCAAAGCGAAGCGCAACGAAGATGTGGGCATTGATGCTGATTATGTGCTCCGGCGCTTAGTTGAGATCGACCAGATGGACGTTCTGGACATCCTGAACGACGACGGCAGTCTGAAGCAAATCAGCTTATGGCCTAAAGCCTGGCGAACGACACTCACGGGGCTGGATATCAGCACAACCATTCTGAACTTCAACGAAGAGACGGCAGAGACCATCCTCAAAAAGATTAAGTGGCCTGATAAAGTAAAGAACCTCGAATTGTTGGGTAAGCACGTTCGTGTGCAGGCTTTCAAAGAACAAATAGAGCAGAAGGTCAGCGCAACCCACAGCATCATGCCAGTTCCTAGCTGCGATAACGTGGATGATTGGGAAGAAGCGGCACAGAAACAGCAGAGCGAGGTCCTTGGTGGATGAATTACAAAGCCGTCTGGAAACCGCTCCCTGGTTCGCAATCTCTCTCCCTGAGCTGCCCATGTAACGAAATCCTTTACGAGGGGACGCGCGGCCCGGGTAAGACTGCTGCGCAGTTGGCGCGCTTCCGTCGCCTTGTCGGCTTGGGTTATGGCTCGTTTTGGCGAGGCGTCATTTTCGATACCGAGTATAAGAACCTCACCGACATCATCACCCAGTCAAAGCGTATGTACCGCCTGTTTAACGACGGCGCACGCTATCTGGCGTCAGCATCTGAACTGCGCTGGGTGTGGCCGACTGGCGAAGAGCTCCTATTCCGATTCGGAAAAGAAGAGGGAGATTACTGGGACTACCACGGTCAGGAATTCCCGTTCATCGGATTCAACGAGCTGACTAAACAGCAGTCGCCTGAGTTCTACGAAATGATGTTCTCCTGTCGGCGTTCATCGTTCCGTCCGGAGAACTACCCACGTGATGATGGTTCGCTGCTTAAGCCGATCCCTCTGGAGACGTTCAGCACGACCAACCCATTTGGCATCGGTCATACATGGGTGAAGAAGCGTTTCATTGAGCCGGCACCGCGCGGCACCATCATTCGCGAAACACAAAGGGTGTTCAACCCTCAGACCGAACGAGAAGAGGATGTGACGCTTACTCGCGTAGCCATCCACGGTTCGTTTAAAGAAAACCCGTATCTCGATCCGCAGTACATCGCAACCCTGATGGCCATCAAAGACCCAAACCGCCGTAAAGCGTGGGTAGAAGGCTCATGGGATGTGACAAGTGGTGGGCGCTTTGACCATCTGTGGAATGCATCCTTACATGTCATTAAGCCGTTCCGCATCCCGGATAGCTGGACGGTTGACCGTTCGCATGACTGGGGCGAATCGAAGCCGTTCTCGAACCTCTGGTGGGCTCGCGCTGATGGAACTGCAGCAGTGCTGCCGGATGGTCGTCAGTTCTGCCCACCACCTGGGTCTTTGATCCTGATTGGCGAGTGGTATGGCTGCCCTCCGGACGAACTCAATAAGGGGCTGAATATGTCTTCGACGAACGTCGCGAAGGGCGTTGCGTGGGTAGATAAACGGCTGATGGGCGAAGAACCAGCTGAACCCGAAGAAATAAAGCTCAACGGGGTTACTCAAGGGCAGCTCAATATCATGCCCGGCATCTGCAAAAAGGTTGTCCCTGGACCTGCTGACGGCGCTATTTACAACACCGGCGATGATGAACTCTCCATAGCCCAAAAGATGGAATCACACGGTGTTAAGTGGGTGCCATCCAATAAGAAACCCGGATCACGAGTGAACGGAGCTGCGTTATTCGCTGACATGCTGGAGGCCGTCGTTGAGGGCAGGAAGCTGGAATCGGGTATGCCTGAGAAACCCGCGTTTTACGTGTTCGATTACTGTCGAGGCTGGATTAGTCGTGTTCCAGTACTCGTTCGCGATAGTAAAAATCCTGACGATGTAGACACCCAGCAGGAAGACCACGACTGGGATGGCACTCGCTACGCCGTATTGCATTCACCGCCAAAGAAAGTCGGCAAAGTCACCAACCTGAGGCTCTAACCCCATGCCTGATATTTCAACACCCAATCTGGACTATGGGAACATGGTGCAGGCATGGGACATTAACGATGCCCTGATGGGCGGTACGTTGTATATGCGCCAGCTCAGGGAGTCATATCTCCCGCGCTGGCCGAAGGAAGATAAAGAGGACTACCAGAAGCGCCTGGCTGTGGCCACGCTCCTTCCTGCATACGAAGAAACAATCAACCAGAACGTCGGTCGAGTATTTGCTGAGCCTATTCAGTTGGGCGAAAACGTCCCTGACCAGTTGAAAGAACACGCGAAAAACTTTGACCTGGAAGGTACCCGGCTTGACGTCTGGGCACAGTCATTCTTTGGTCTCGCGATGCAGTATGGTCTTTCACATGCTCTGGTGGACTATCCCCGAGTAGATACTGAGCAGGTGAAAACCAGGGCTGATGAAAAAGCCTCCGGCGCGCGCCCTTACGCAACGATGTTGAACCCACGTCAGGTGATTGGCTGGAAGTCGAAGATGACAGCCGGCAAGGTTGCGCTGACTGAGTTGCGAATCAAAGAAGTAGTCGTCGAGGACGGCGATGACTTTGGCCAGACAAAGGTCGAACAAATCAGGCTGCTGACCCCCGGGAAGGTTCAGATTTACCGCAAGTCCACGGGTTCCGATGGAAGTGCGAACTGGGCAGTGTACGAGGAGTGGGAGACATCCCGGAAGGACATCACTCTGGTCACGCTCTACACCAAACGTACCGGATTCATGTGCGGATTGCCTCCACTGCTGAACATGGCACTACTGAATGTTAAGCACTGGCAGAGTCAGAGTGAGCAGGACAACATTCTGCACGTGGCGCGTGTTCCATTGCTGACGGTATTTGGTCTGGAGGAGGGACAGGAACTGGTTATCGGTTCATCGTCTGCAACTCAGTTCTCTGACCGTCAGAAACAGGGGCTTGAATACGTTGAACACACTGGTACTTCAATCAGTTCGGGTAAAGAGTCTCTGACCGAACTGGTAGAGCAAATGCGCCAGGCGGGCGCGAAGCTGCTGCGAACCGATAACACATCGACGAAGTCAGTAGACCAGACTTCTGAAGAGAAGATGCAGGAGCAGTCACCGCTCTACACCATGGCAACCAGCCTGGAAGATGCGATAGACAACATTCTGCAAATTATGGCTGAGTACATTGGGGAATCGGAGGGCGGTAACGTCGATGTTCGCACCGAGCTTGATGTTGAGTCGAAGGAATTCAACCCGCCAGCGGCTCTGGCAATTCAGTCGTTACGTCAGGGCGGCGACCTTCGCCGTATTGATGCGATTAGGGCTCTTCAGAAGCTTAATCTGATTGATGCAGACGCGGACCCGGAGAAGGTTCTGGACGAGTTACTGGCTGAATCATCCTCTCTGGATACCAGAACGATAGACGAGGTGTGACATGGCCCGCTCCGTCAATGACAGGCTCCAGGATGAGACGATAGCGCATGGCCTGTATGTGACGCGCTACGGTACCGGTGTCGGTCGGCGCATGGTGGCGCTGCTGAATAAGATGGATGTAGAACTGGCTGCAAAGTTGCAGGTGCTGCTGGACGGCAAACGTGCGGATACTTACAGCGCCCGTCGACTGGCATCTCTCATGGCTGGTGTGCGCGTCCTCAACCAACAGGCCTACGAGCCGGTCAATGCTGCGCTGGTGCGCGAACTGACGCGCTACGTTGAATATGAGGCCGGGTATCAGTTGGACCTGTTCAGCAGCATCATCCCCAGGCAGATTCTCCAGCACGTTCCACTCCAGAGTATTGCATCTGAGCAGGTCTATGCCGCGGCTGTGGCGCAGCCATTCCAGGGGCGTTTGCTGAAGGAGTGGGGGAAGAAACTCGAATCTGACCGACTGGACAAGATTACCAATGCCGTTCGCTCCGGGTTCCTCCAGGGTGAAACGGTCGAGCAGATTGTCAGGCGCGTGGCGGGCACACCGCAGCGCAACCGTGAGGATGGGGTGATTAACGCTTCTCGCCGCGACCTGGCAGTGGTGGCGCGCACGGCGGTTAACCACATGGCTGCCTCTGCGCGGCAGGACTTCGCCCTGGCCAATAGCGATATCGTGAAGGCCAAACAGTGGTCGTCTACGCTCGACACGCACACCAGTCAGTGGTGCATTATTCGCGACCGCAAGCTCTACTCACTCGATGGTAAGCCGTTGGGGCATGTGGTTCCGTATCTACGTGGACCCGGAAAAATCCACTTCTGCTGTCGCTCCGGCGAAATACTGCTTACTAAGTCGTGGGCTGAGTTAAACATTCCTCATAATGAGTTGAGTGGAGCCACTCGTGCCTCGATGGACGGCCAGGTGCCTGCCAGTACCAGTTATGCCGACTGGCTAACCCGGCAGCCCTATGCACGGCAGGAACAGGTGCTTGGCGTTACCCGGGCTCAGATGCTGCGAGAGGGGAAAATCACGGTCCCGGAAATGTTCAATGATGCCGGCGAGTTTCTCACTCTGGATGCACTACGACGACTGGACGCTGCTGCATTTGAATAACACAACCCACATTAATCTCAGGCTGCCTTCGGGCGGCCTTTTTTATTGCCATAAGCCGGATGGCGAGTGGTGCAACGGTCGGATGACCTCGAAAAGGTATAAACATGAAACTGAAGACAGTAGAAGTGAACGGCAAACAGTATGCGGAAGTTGATGCTGGTGGTCTGCCCATCTACGTCCATGAGGATGGGCAGGAAGTTGGCTTTGATGCTGTTCAGGCCGTTGGAAAGATTTCTGCTTTGAATGGTGAAGCAAAATCTCACCGTGAAGCGAAAGAGTCCGCTGAAGCCAACCTGGCTAAATTTGCCAAAATTGGTGACCCGGCTAAGGCGATTGAAGCGCTGGAGATGATGACCAAAATCGACCAGAAAAAGCTGCTCGATGCGGGTGCGGTTGACCAGGTCAAAGCAGATATCACTAAATCATTCCAGAGCCAGCTTGATGAGGCCACTCAGCGAGCAACGACGCTCGAAGGTCAGCTTTACCAGGAAATGATTGGCGGGCGATTCTCCGGTTCGAAGTTCATCGCAGATAAAGTGGCCATCCCATCAGATATGCTTCAGGCCCGTTTCGGTCAGTCGTTCAAAGTTGAGGATGGCAAAGTCGTCGCCTACGACGGCGCCGGCAACAAGATTTATTCCCGCTCTAAACCTGGCGAACTGGCTTCGTTTGATGAGGCGCTGGAATTCATGGTGGAGCAGTACCCTCAGAAAGACCACATCCTGAAAGCAAGCGGTAATCAGGGGACCGGTTCACGCCAGACCCAACACACTGCCGGTCAAAAAACCATGAAGCGTGACGCGTTCACCAGTCTGAGTCCGGTAGAGCAACAATCGACCCTCAAAGATGGTATCACCATCGTCGACTAACCCCTTTACCAGTGGCCGGATGGCGGCTGGTATCAGAGCTGGATAGCTCAACCAACCCTAATTTTTCATCTCGAAGGAAACCATAAATATGGCTGGAAACACACTTACCGGGTTGATCCCGACTATCTTCACGGCTCTGGATACCGTATCTCGCGAACAGGTCGGGTTTATTCCCTCTGTATCACGTAATGCGAAAGCTGATGCGGCAGCGAAGGGGCAATCTGTCACGGCGCCGGTCGCACCGCCGGCAACGACGGTTGATATTGAACCCGGTGCTACTGCACCAGATGATGGCAACCAGAATATCGGTAACATCGAAGTTAAGATCACCAAGTCCAAAATGGCGCCGGTCAAATGGAACGGTGAAGAACAGCTGGCGCTTGGCCCCGCAGGTACATATAACACCATCCTGGCCGATCAGTTTAAGCAGGCATTCCGCGCGCTGGCTAATGAGATGGATGCCGATCTCGCCGCCTTGTATTACGCCTCCTCACGTGCTGTCGGCACTGCCGGCAAAGCCCCATTCGGTACCGCTGGCGATTTATCTGATGCGGCCAATGCGCGTCAGGTTCTGTCTGACAACGGTTCGCCAACGACTGATTTACAGATGGTCCTTGGTTCTTCAGCCATTGCTAACCTTCGCGGAAAGCAGTCGGTCCTGTTTAAGGTTAACGAGTCTGGTACCGATTCGCTGCTGCGAGAGGGCATTGTAGGTCGTCTCGAAGGCTTCAATATCCACGAATCAGCGCATGTAAAAAAACGTGCGGTTTCAGCTGCTGCAGGTTATCTGGCGAATGGTCCAAAAGAGGAAGGCGACGTCCTGATTTCGATTGATACTGGCACAGGTGCTTTTGCATCTGGTGATGTTGTTACGTTTGCTGGTGATAGCAATAAGTACCTGATCTCCGCCGCTACCGCCACGGTTATTACCCTGGCTTCTCCAGGCCTGCGTCAGGCATTGCCAGATAATACCGAAATTACCGCCGTTGACTCCTTCACTGCCAACATGGCGTTTGATCGCAATGCATTCCTGCTGGCATCCCGTACTCCGGCCATGCCTCAAGGCGGTGATACCGCAGATGATGTGATGAACGTTACAGATCCGGTTTCTGGCATCACTTACCAGGTGGCTCTGTATCGTCAATACCGCCAGGTGCGCTACGAAGTCGGTTTGTCATGGGGCGTCGCGCCAGTCAAAACAGAGCACTCTGTTTTGCTGTTGGGTTAACCATCAGGGGGCTCTGCCCCCTTTTATAATGGAGGATTTATGGCTGGTCTGACGAAAGAACAACGTGCTCAGCGTGAGGCTGAAAGACTTGCTGTTGGGCAGGGTTCGCAGAACATTATTGAGCAGAAGCAGGCAGTTCTGGTGGCAATGGTTACGGACGCCCAGCCTTTCCCCGGTGCCCCCACAACCGCTGATGTCCATCCTGATGAAGTTGAGAACTGGCAGGCACTGGGCTGGCATCTGGGGGACTAATCATGCTCGTAGCAAATCCCCATTCACCTGACTTCAACACCTACGCAAGCCTGGCTGATTTGCGAACCTTTGCAGCAGCGCGTGGTTATGCCGTGCCCGCCGATGATACCGAATGCGGCCAGATGCTAATGCAGGCGATGGATTATCTGGAGGGAAGGTCATGGCGTGGTCAGCGTTCCAGTTCCTCACAACCACTATCGTGGCCGAGAGCGGGAGTGCGTTTTGATGGCGTTAATTTGCCCAATGACGTAATCCCGCAACGTCTGGTTGATGCGCAATGTCGTCTGGCGGTCGAGTCCCTGGGAATTGACCTCACACCTTCGGTTGCTGGTGGTGGCGCCGTGACGATGGAGCGAGTGGAAGGCGCGGTGACTGTTCAGTACGAACCCGGAACGAGTAATGCGGCCCCGGCGTTTCCATGGTTCTACTCTGCGCTGCGTGGGTTAGTGGTGGGTAGCCATCAGATTCGAATGGAAAGGGGATGATATGGCTATCAACTATCTACGCATGCGTGCGACGGCGACGAGACTCCTGACAGAGAATGGAAAGGTCTATCAGTTGACCCGCGGTGGCGGCACTATCCGTGATCAGTTTGGGAAAGAGGCCACGACTCCATTTGTTACTGCCAGTGTTACCGGTGTCATTACCGAGTATTCCTCCCGCGAAATCGATGGCTCCCTAATTGCCACTGGCGATAAGAAACTGGCAGCCACTGCCGAAACGGAAGTGCGTATCGATGACCGCATCGAGATTGACGGCAAAAAGTGGCGGGTAGTGCAGCCGAATCCGGTTAAGCCTGCTGATGTGCTTATCTCCTACAACATCCAGTTGAGGGCATAACTATGGCTAGCTCTGAAAACCAGCCATTCCTGGCAGCCATTCAGTTGTTCGTTGATAGTTCTAAGCAGGAGATGGACGAAGTGGTGCGCCGGACAGGCATAAAAATCCTCGGGCGCTTGGTAGATATGTCACCCGTAGGCCAGCCGGAAGTATGGGAAGTGAACCAGACTGCGTCTGCGTATAACACTGCGGTGCGGGAGCATAACGCGACTCTGCGTGATGACCCGACCAACCTGACCAAATCAGGACGGCTTAAGCGCGGCCTGCGCGTCAACGACTCGATGGGCATCAAAAAGCCTGAGGGTTACGTCGGCGGACGATTCAAAAACAACTGGTATGTGGGTTTTGACAGCCAGCCGACCCAATCCAACGATACACCAGACGCTTCAGGCCAGGGTTCGAACTCCCGAGGCGTGGCGGTGCTGGAGGTTTTCAGGGTGGGGCAGGTCAATTCGATTTACTTCACCAACAACCTGCCTTATTCCGTAGCCCTGGAGAACGGACATTCTGGACAGGCGCCAGGCGGCATGGTGGGCATCACTGCGCTGGATGCCGCGCAGCTGTTCCGTGAGGCAATGAGCGAGGTGCGCAATGGCCGCTGATCAGTCAATGCGGATTACTGAGTTGCTGGAGAGTCGGGTCGCGGTTATTTGTTCTTCGCTTGGCCTGCCAGTGGCCTGGCCCAATATCCCCTTTACTCCACCGGATAATGCGCCTTATGGGCGCGTTTACGTGTTACCTGCTCAAACGGTTGGACAAGATCTGGCTGGAGAAATGCGAACCTACCAGGGCATTCTCCAGCTCAATATCATCGCCCCAACAGGCAGTGGCGTCACTCAGGCCAGAGGGCTGGCTAAGTCTGTCTCTGATGCGTTTCCTGAAGGGCTTGCGCTGGTGGATGGCGACCTGGCTGTATATATCAATGGGCCTCCTCAGGTGCGCCAGCCGATACAGGATCGCCCGACATCCGCACCAAATGGCAGTAGTGGCTCCATCACTTACACAAGTCCCGTCAGCATGCAGTACCGCGCTGATTACTGACCCGCCACTCGGCTGGTTTTTTATTACCTAAATTCAGGAGAATGCAATGGCATTCGCAATCCCTAACGGGTCGCGTGTAAACGTGGCCAAGGCCTATCTTGCGCCGATTACTTTCACTGCGGCATCCAATGCGACGGAATGCGAACTGACCGTTGCGTCGGCTGCCGGGATTCTGGCGGGTGATGTTGTCCAGGTTAACTCTGGCTGGTTGAAGCTCGATAACATGGTGCTGCGCGTGAAGTCTGTAACCAGCACCAAGATTGTGTTGGAAGCATTCGATACCACAGACACTACGAAGTTTCCGGCAGGCACCGGCGCGGGCACACTGCGTAAAATTGATTCGTGGATCACCATGCCGCAGGTTATGACTCTGTCCACGGAAGGCGGCGACCAACAGACCATCAGCGTGCAGTTCCTGGAGGACGACAAGGCTCGTACCATTCCAACATTTAAGAATGCGGTGGTACAGGTTTACACCTTCGCGCACGACCCTCTGCTGGCTATCTACAAGCGGCTGATTGAACTGGATGAGTCCAGTGATACCACCGCAATCTGGTTCCACAACCAGCGCGGCAAGGCAGACCGCTACTATTCTGCGAAAGTCTCATTCCAGAAGGTACCAAAGACCGAAATCAACGCCGTAGAAAGCAACGAAGCGCGTATGAACTTTGAATCGGATATGCAGATTTACCCGATCGCTGATTCCTCCGCTGTGCCGCTGGCATTCCTGACTGACCTGCCAACGACGAAAACACTTGCGACTGGCGATGCACTGGATCTGGCCGTTGTTATGCAGGGCGGATCTGCGCCTTACACCTACGTGTGGAAGAAAGGCAGCACAGCAATCCCGGGCAAAACGGCCTCAACTTTCAACATTGCTTCAGTCGCATCCGGCGACGCAGGTTCCTATACCTGCGAAGTTACCGATGCCGCAGGCAAGACCCTTACCTCGGCGGCATGCGCCGTCGCTGTCAGCTAACCAATCAGGCCCGGTTCGCCGGGCTTTATTTCGCAATGAGTACCGCTGGCGAATTTTCTGTATTCGCATTGCCCATCTTTTCAAACTGCGCCTTCACACGCGCTCTCTAACCAAGAACCTTTCAGAAAGCGTTCCTGAGAACTGCCGTTAGTGCCGGTGGGCCTCTTGGGGCGGCTTTTCTGTGTGAACAGGTTCGCTTTTTAAAAGGTACACACAATGAATCACCCAACCGTTTCAGTGAATGGGGTCTCCGTCCGTGTTGATGATGAAGGCCGGTACAACCTCAATGATCTCCATGCCGCAGCGGTGGCTGAAGGAAAAGCCACTGAATCTCAGCGTCCCAGTAACTTTCTCAAAAGTGTCCAGATTAAGCGATTCGTGAGCGAACTGACCAAAGCTACGAAAATAGCTTCGGTCAAAGTCATTAAGGGCGGTACTCAACCTGGTATTTGGGGGCTTGAGTTGGTGGCCATTCGCTATGCCGCATGGCTTAACGTAGAGTTTGAAATCAAAGTCTACCAAACGTTTCAGATGGTGATTCGCAAAGGCTTTGATGCGATGTCCCGCCTGAACAAAATCGACCACATCATCAACACTGAAACCAAAGCAATTAGCCAGTGTGCCAGTCAGATGGCTAAGTGGGGTATTGGTGGGCGCAAACAACTCCTGCATTCAGTCCGGGAGCGTGCTGCTGACGAAGTCCAGATGTATCTGCCCGGCATTAACTAATACCCGCTCCGGCGGGTTTCTTTTTTTCTAAGGAACCGAAATGACCCAATTCTCCCTGATCCCAAACCCAACCTTCTCCGCAATTGCCAGCATCCCGCGCGCCGGTACTGAAGACGGCAAGCTGACCTTCACCTTCCGTCATAAGACGCTCGAGGAACTGCGCGCTATGGACGAGAAGATGCAAAAAGCCGCTGAAGGTAAAAAAAACCTCACTGAGCCGCAGGCCGATTACCTCATGGACATTGTTGATGGCTGGGCGCTGCCTGATGATTTCACGCGAGATAACGTGATCGTCCTCCTTCAAAACTATCCGCGCGCGTTCGACAGTATCGGTCTGGCCTACACAAAAGAGTTGATGGGCATCCGCGAAAAAAACTGAGACAGGTCGCTGCAGCGCTGTATACGCCGGGACCAACTGTCGCGGAGTTGAGTGCTTTTGGTTTAACGCCTGAGGATGTGGAGGAAGAAATGGGGATCCTGCCGTCAGTCTGGCAAGCCTTCACCATTTTCTCCGCACTCACGACTCAATGGCGTGTTGGCCCAAGTGGAGCGACCGGTCTTGATTACAACGTACTCCCCTGGATGTTTCAGGCGTATAGGGTTGAGGATGCAGCGGCCTGTATGGCTGATATCCAGATTATGGAGCGCGAGGCTCTCAAAGTGATGCATAAGGAGACGACATAATGGCTGACCAGATCGCCTCGATTACTTTGCGGGCTGATGTTGCCGACCTTAAAACAGCCAGTAATGAGCTGGAAAAGTTAGGCCTGGCTGCGGCTGGTGCTGTAGATAAAGCTGATGATCTGAATAGTGTATTTCGTGCTGGTGGTGAATCGGCCAAGCAGGGAAGTGAGGGAATCAAAGAACAGCAGGCTGCGCTTAGAGGCCTGCTGGAGAATATCGATCCGGTAAACAAGGCGCTGAACCGCCTTGATGAGCAGCAGTCCGCGCTGCGCAGTTTCCAGACCAAAGGTTTTCTGGATACCGATGACTTTCAGCACTACAACAAAATTCTGGATGATACACGTTTAAAGCTTGCGGATACCGGCGAAGCCGCTGCTCGTGCTCAGGCAGAACTAGCGGCTACCCAGGCTGCTGAGAAACAATCGGCAGCACTGAAAAACCTGCTGGGATCCATCGACCCGACCACTCGTGCATTTAACTCGCTGGATGAGCAATATTCACAGTTGATCGCCCATTTCGAAGCGGGCCGTATCAATGGTGACCAGTTCGAGCACTTTAATACGGTTCTTAATCAGACACGTGAACGGCTTTCAGGCGTGGCTGATGTATTACCTGAGGCTCTCTCCCGTCAGGAGACGGCTGCACGACGTGCCGGTATATCTGTTGGTCAGTACAACGCAGCCATGCGCACACTCCCGGCGCAGTTCACTGATATTGCGACACAGCTGGCTGGTGGGCAGTCACCGTTTCTAATCCTGCTCCAGCAGGGTGGGCAGATTAAAGACCAGTTCGGTTCGGTTAAGGGGGCGCTGTCCGGCGTCGGCGAATACATCCGCAGTATGGCTGGGCTGATAAATCCAACGACGATTGCGCTTGGCGGACTGATTACCACCGTTGGCCTACTAGCTGCTGCCGCATACAGTTCATCGGAGCAGTTCGACCAAGTGGCACGGTCCGTCATTATGATGGGCGGTGCCGGTTTCGCCTCAATGCAGCTACTAAGCCAGGCCGCTGAAGAGGTGGCCGGTAAGACGAACACATCCATCAGCTCCACCGTCGATACACTGGTTACGCTGAATGACACTGGTAAGTACACTGCCGGTCAGATGAAGCTGATCGCCACGTCCATCACCCTGATGGGGAAGGCTGGCAGCGATACAAAAGCGGCGATGTCTGACTTCGGTAAGATAGTCAGTGACCCCGTCAAAGGCCTGGCGAGCCTGAATGAGCAGTATGGTTTCGTTGATGAGGCCATGATGAAACACATCATTCAGTTGCGTAAGCAGAAGGGGGAAGAGGCTGCTGTTGCGGAGGCCATTCAGCTTTACGCTGACGTTATGACCAAGCGCGCCGAAGAAACGAACAAGGCAACTGATAACATCGGCAGAGTCTGGGATTCCCTGAAAAAAAGCGCCTCAGATAACTTCAGAGATATTGGCATTACCGTTCGGGCTTGGGGAAACCAGGTTATTGATATCTTCGACCTGGTCGAGGCCTCGATAAAAGATTTATTCCTCAACATCACTTCACTTGATGCCAAGTTCACGGGAACTGTTGCTGGCTGGGCAGAAAAGATACCGGGTGGCGGTGCACTCGCTAATTTCCTCGGCATGGATGTTGAGGCTATGAAAAAGGTTGGTGCTGATGCTGACAAAGAAATCGAAGCCAATAAAAAACGCTACGACGAATTGTGGAAACGCATTACTGCACCTAACGCCCAGGCTAACTACGAAGCTGAAGCCAGAGGGGCTGGAGTCTCTGGTGAAGGTGGAACCAGTCGTGAATCGAAAAATGCAGTATCGAAGCTAGCTGAGGACTCGGCCAAAAAGACCAGAGAGACAAAGGCGACTTTGGATGCAGGCGATCGTACGCTGGAGAGCTATCGCGCCCAGGCCAGGACACTAACAGAGACTCTTGAAACACTGAGGCAGACTGGTGAAACGCAGGTCAGGAATACAGAGTTCACTAAACAGCAATCACGTTTCGCAGAACTGGATAATGCGGCCAAATCCCGTGCGCTGACATTGCAGGAAAAATCACTCCTGTCGAGCCGTGAGGCCATTCTGAATGCTGCCAGGGTGGTAGATCAAAAGAACAAGGAAGTTGAGACTCAGCAGAAGATTAACGGCCTGGCACAACAAGCCAATAAATACGCAACCCAGATGGCTGAAAAGACTGAGGCACTTCGGAGTGGATCCGGCCTGAGTAGCCGAGTGGCACAGCGTATGACGGAGGAAGCTCAGCTACGTCAGGGATGGCTGAATGGCGGTGGAAAGCTGGAGGATGCGGGCTATCAGGAGGAGTTAGCGGCGCTTCGCAACTATTACGCAGAAGAAGATAAGCTCCGGGGTGACTGGAAAGCCGGCGCACTGAGTGGCTGGAATGAGTATCTGGATGCAGCAACAAATACATACGATGCCGTTAAGAACGTTGCAAGCTCAACGTTAACCGGCCTATCTGACATGCTCACCGAGCTTATGACAACCGGCACCGCATCGGTTAAAGAGTTTGGCAAATCCATGCTGAAGATGATCCTCGAGGTTACTAACCGACTTATGGTTGCCTATGCGGTGCAGGCTGCCATGGGTTGGATTAGTGGCAGTGCTGGTGGCGGTTCAACTCCTGGCGGTGCGTACGCGAGCGCAGCTTCTGGGATGACGTTCAATGCTAAAGGTGGTGTGTATGAATCATCAGGCCTCAGTCAGTACGTGAATGGCGTTTATGATTCCCCGCAGTATTTCACCTTCCAGGGCGCATCAAAGTTCGCCAAAGGTGGTGTTTTTGCTGAAGCCGGTGCCGAGGCGATTATGCCTCTTACGCGTGATTCCGCAGGACGGTTGGGGGTAAGGGCGCAAGGTGGGGGCGGTGATGGGCCTCAAATCAACGTGGATATTTACGTTGATAACAAAGGTAATGCTTCTGCAAGCTCCAATGGAGGCGGTGACGGGGCCGCCAGAGCGCTAGCTGAACGTATGAAACAATATGTATCTGAGGGCATCATTAGGGCTATCAGAGATGATGGGGCTATTGGCGGACGCTTTGCAAAAAAATAGTGTTCGTTATATTTGGTTACATCTGAATGGCTCTTGGCTATCATGAAGAAAAACCATAGTGCCCAAGGGGATGAAAGTGAAGAAACTGATATTTGCGTGTGGTTTGGCATTACTTCTTTCTGGCTGCGATAAACCAAAGGTAGATACATCGACGGATGAAACGATGAAAACATCGCTTCAGAAGGTGAAAGAGTCTCTGCCGGAGGATAAAAGACAAGAGTTTAGTGAGGCGACATCGACAATAATGATGAATAGCGTCGACATGAAAGCTCTTATGGCCGGTGCTTTCTCTGGGAATGGTGACGCGGTTGCAACTCAGCAAGCGGAAAAGGTTAAGGAAGTTCTGAATGGTAAAACCGGGGAAGAGATAATTAACGAGGCGAAAGCTATTCAGGCGGAGCGAGCTAAAAAAGAACAGCAACAGGCTCTTCAGGAAATTACCGAGTTACAACAGAAAAAAGATGCAGCTCAAAAGGCGAAGGAGTCGTTACAGAAATTCGTAGTGACCAAATCACGTTTCTATTTTCAGAAGCAGGAGTTCGGTGGACCTCGCCCCGTCATTGAACTTAGTGTCGCGAACAATACCGCTAGTCCAATATCCAGAGCCTACTTCAAAGGGACGATTGCTTCACCGGGTCGTACAATTCCTTGGCTTGTAGATACTTTTAACTATTCCATTCCCGGTGGACTTGAGCCAAATGAAAAAGCTGATTGGCCTCTTTTACCAAACATGTTTTCCGACTGGGGGAAAGTTGAAGCTCCCGACGATGCTGTTTTCACTGTAGAAGTGGTGAGACTCGACGGCCCTGATGGAAAGGCGTTATATGATTCAGAGTCATTCGGTGAAAATGAGCAGAAACGACTAGAGATGCTTCAAAGCAAGTACGCGTCTCAATAAATCTACTTATCATCACACCTGGTCCCGTTATGGGGCTAAAGACCCAGCTTAGGCTGCAATGCCGTTCACTTAAGCGGAGCAGCATGACGGTTAACCGGATAGCGGGTTTTTGATATTTTAACCGCCCTCGGCCTTGATGGTCGGGGGCGT
>NZ_JBEFLV010000034.1:0-26316 GCF_040149365.1 Kluyvera huaxiensis | reverse complement strand
ATGCCGGGCGACAACATCAAAATGGTTGTTACCCTGATCCACCCAATCGCGATGGATGACGGTCTGCGTTTCGCAATCCGTGAAGGCGGCCGTACTGTAGGTGCGGGCGTTGTTGCTAAAGTAATGAGCTAATTATTTAATAATTAGTTTTGAGCTTAAAAAGGGTGCTTCGGCACCCTTTTTGCTTTTTAGTAAATGACTCAGTATTTATATTCCGCACAATTTGCTGTCTTATTTTATGCGTCAATTCGCGGTTGGCTATTGTAATCATAATTATTCTCACTTACACTTTGTTCAGAAATTGAACGGGAGTGGTTATGTACGTTTGCTTGTGTAATGGCGTCAGCGATAAAAAAATTCGCCAGGCGGTGCGCCAATTTCATCCGCAGTCTTTTCAGCAATTAAGAAAATGCATTCCCATTGGAAATCAATGTGGTAAATGTGTTCGCGCCGCGCGAGAAGTGATGGAAGACGAATTAATGCAAATGCCCGAGTTCAAAGAGATTGCCTGACCTCGATTTCTTTTTTTGACATCCCGGTAGCCCGTTCTACGCTTCAATTAGTGGAAGCGGAGGGTCTATATAATGAAAGGTGATGTTAAGATTATAAATTATCTCAATAAATTATTGGGAAATGAGCTTGTCGCAATCAATCAATACTTTCTCCATGCGAGAATGTTCAAAAACTGGGGCCTGATGCGCCTCAATGATATCGAGTATCACGAATCCATTGATGAAATGAAGCACGCTGACCAATACATCGAGCGTATTCTTTTTCTTGAAGGGATCCCCAACCTGCAGGATCTCGGCAAACTGCATATCGGCGAAGATGTTGAAGAAATGCTGCAGTCTGACCTCAAGCTGGAACTTGACGGTGCCAAAGATCTTCGCGAAGCCATTGCCTATGCTGATAGCGTTCATGATTATGTGAGCCGCGATATGCTGATCGCTATCCTCACCGAGGAAGAGCATCATATCGACTGGCTGGAAACTGAACTCGATCTTATCGGAAAAATCGGGCTGCAGAATTACCTGCAATCGCAGATTAAAGTTGCAGATTAAATACCGACACGCCCGCCAGAATAAAACCCGCTGCCCCCATAAATGGGCCAAATGGTAGTGGGTTTTTCATTTCTACTATTGTTCGATAGCATACCGTTTTCCCCAAAATGAATGCACAGGCTAGACCGGTAGCTACCAGCATCAGTAACGGCAGCTGCTGCCAACAGTGCCACGCCCCGAGTGCCGCCAAATACTTCACGTCCCCATAGCCCAAACCTTCCCGGTGGCGAACCGCCCTGTACCCCCAGTAAAGCAATGCCATTATGCCGTAGCCGGCAATGGCTCCCCAAAGCG
This sequence comes from Kluyvera huaxiensis, assembly GCF_040149365.1. NCBI lineage: Bacteria > Pseudomonadati > Pseudomonadota > Gammaproteobacteria > Enterobacterales > Enterobacteriaceae > Kluyvera > Kluyvera huaxiensis. Next base: position 24,961 of record NZ_JBEFLV010000034.1, on the reverse strand, counting down.
CGTAGCTGATCTGAGATGGCGACAGACACAGGTGAAACAACAGACCTGCCCATAGTAGAGGGCAGGTGAAACGGTCTGGTAATAGTCCTGTCCGCAGGTCATGCCAACAGAGTAAGCCGCTGAAGGCTATGTAGAGGAAGTAGAAAGGTAGCGCGTAGATATCCATTGGTTGATAGCCATAGTGGGACCCGGAAGCAGTGTGCCGGTCGCAGGGGAGGGGTAGCAAAGAGAACATGCTCATTATGCGGCGCTCTATCCAGAGTATTAATGAGGGCTACAGCCAGTTCTTGTCAGTGTAGGCATGCACTCGCAGTTCAGAGTGGGTAATTTCTAAACACGACTTGCTTCATTTGGCTATTTGTGTATAATGCGCGGGCTTGTCTAATATTGACAGCGGTTCGATATGAGCCACCGGTACTGCGAAAGCGATACCAGACAATGTTCCCAATCGGGGAACTCTGTAAGAACGGTTACACTCTCCCATCAATCGTAATGGGTTTGAGGAGTAACTATTTCGTCTATAAAATAATTGGAGCTCTGGTCTCATGCAGAACCAAAGAATCCGTATCCGTTTGAAAGCGTTTGATCATCGTCTGATCGATCAATCAACCGCGGAAATCGTCGAGACTGCCAAGCGCACTGGTGCGCAGGTTCGTGGTCCGATCCCGCTGCCGACCCGCAAAGAGCGCTTTACCGTTCTGATCTCCCCGCACGTTAACAAAGACGCGCGTGATCAGTACGAAATTCGCACTCACAAGCGTCTGGTTGACATCGTTGAGCCAACTGAAAAAACCGTTGATGCTCTGATGCGTCTGGACCTGGCTGCCGGTGTAGACGTGCAGATCAGCCTGGGTTAATCAGGTCATCGAGCGATTGAGAGGTTGATACAATGATTGGTTTAGTCGGTAAAAAAGTGGGTATGACCCGCATCTTCACTGAAGATGGCGTCTCTATCCCAGTAACCGTAATCGAAGTCGAAGCAAACCGCGTTACTCAGATCAAAGATCTGGCTAACGATGGCTACCGCGCTGTTCAGGTTACCACTGGTGCTAAAAAAGCTAACCGTGTAACCAAGCCGGAAGCTGGCCACTTTGCTAAAGCTGGCGTAGAAGCTGGCCGCGGCCTGTGGGAGTTCCGTCTGGCAGATGGTGAAGAATACACCGTTGGTCAGAACATTAGCGTTGAACTGTTTGCAGACGTTAAAAAAGTTGACGTAACCGGTACCTCTAAAGGTAAAGGTTTCGCTGGTACCGTTAAGCGCTGGAACTTCCGTACCCAGGACGCGACTCACGGTAACTCCTTGTCTCACCGCGTTCCGGGTTCTATCGGTCAGAACCAGACTCCGGGCAAAGTGTTCAAAGGCAAGAAAATGGCAGGTCAGATGGGTAATGAGCGTGTCACTGTTCAGAGCCTTGACGTAGTACGCGTTGACGCTGAGCGCAACCTGCTGCTGGTTAAAGGTGGTGTTCCGGGTGCGACCGGCTGCGACCTGATCGTTAAACCAGCTGTGAAGGCGTAAGGGGATAGCAATGGAATTAGTATTGAAAGACGCGCAGAGCGCGCTGACTGTTTCCGAAACTACCTTCGGTCGTGATTTCAACGAAGCGCTGGTTCACCAGGTTGTTGTTGCTTATGCAGCTGGTGCTCGTCAGGGTACTCGTGCTCAGAAGACTCGTGCTGAAGTAACTGGTTCAGGCAAAAAGCCATGGCGCCAGAAAGGTACCGGCCGTGCGCGTTCAGGTTCTATCAAGAGCCCGATCTGGCGTTCAGGTGGCGTGACCTTCGCTGCTCGTCCACAGGACCACAGTCAAAAAGTTAACAAAAAGATGTACCGCGGCGCGCTGAAAAGCATTCTGTCCGAACTGGTACGTCAGGATCGTCTGATCGTTGTCGAATCATTCTCTGTTGAAGCGCCTAAAACTAAGCTGCTGGCACAGAAACTGAAAGACATGGCTCTGGAAGATGTGTTGATCATCACCGGTGAGCTGGACGAAAACCTGTTCCTGGCTGCGCGCAACCTGCACAAGGTTGACGTACGCGATGCAACTGGTATCGACCCGGTTAGCCTGATCGCCTTCGACAAAGTCGTAATGACTGCTGATGCTGTTAAGCAAGTTGAGGAGATGCTGGCATGATTCGTGAAGAACGTCTGCTGAAGGTGCTGCGCGCACCGCACGTTTCTGAAAAAGCGTCTTCTGCGATGGAAAAAACAAATACCATCGTTCTCAAAGTTGCTAAAGACGCGACTAAAGCAGAAATCAAAGCTGCTGTGCAGAAACTGTTTGAAGTCGAAGTCGAAGTCGTTAACACCCTGGTAGTTAAAGGGAAAGTTAAACGTCACGGACAGCGTATCGGTCGTCGTAGCGACTGGAAAAAAGCTTACGTCACCCTGAAGGAAGGCCAGAATCTGGACTTCGTCGGCGGCGCTGAGTAAGTCGGAGGAGTAATACAATGGCAGTTGTTAAATGTAAACCGACATCTCCGGGTCGTCGCCACGTTGTTAAAGTGGTCAACCCAGAGCTGCACAAGGGCAAACCTTTTGCTCCGCTGGTTGAAAAAAACAGCAAATCCGGTGGTCGTAACAACAATGGCCGCATCACCACTCGTCACATCGGTGGTGGTCATAAGCAGGCTTACCGTATTGTTGACTTCAAACGCAACAAAGATGGTATCCCAGCTGTTGTTGAGCGTCTTGAGTACGATCCGAACCGTTCCGCGAACATCGCGCTGGTTCTGTACAAAGATGGCGAGCGCCGTTACATTCTGGCCCCTAAAGGCCTGAAAGCTGGCGACCAGATTCAGTCTGGCGTTGATGCTGCAATCAAAGCAGGTAACACCCTGCCGATGCGCAATATCCCGGTTGGTTCTACCGTTCATAACGTAGAAATGAAACCAGGTAAAGGCGGTCAGCTGGCACGTTCCGCTGGTACTTACGTTCAGATCGTTGCTCGCGATGGTGCTTATGTCACCCTGCGTCTGCGTTCTGGTGAAATGCGTAAAGTCGAAGCAGACTGCCGTGCAACCATGGGCGAAGTTGGCAATGCTGAGCATATGCTGCGCGTTCTGGGTAAAGCAGGTGCTGCACGCTGGCGTGGTGTTCGTCCTACCGTTCGCGGTACCGCGATGAACCCAGTCGATCACCCACATGGTGGTGGTGAAGGTCGTAACTTTGGTAAGCACCCGGTATCCCCGTGGGGCCTGCAGACCAAAGGTAAGAAGACCCGCAGCAACAAGCGTACTGATAAATTCATCGTACGTCGCCGTAGCAAATAATTTTAGAGGATAAGCCATGCCACGTTCTCTCAAGAAAGGTCCTTTTATTGACCTGCACTTGCTGAAGAAGGTAGAGAAAGCGGTGGAAAGCGGAGACAAGAAGCCCCTGCGCACTTGGTCCCGTCGTTCAACGATCTTTCCTAACATGATCGGTTTGACCATCGCTGTCCATAATGGTCGTCAGCACGTTCCAGTCTTTGTTTCCGACGAAATGGTTGGTCACAAACTGGGTGAATTCGCACCGACTCGTACTTATCGCGGCCACGCTGCTGATAAAAAAGCGAAGAAGAAATAAGGTAGGAGGAAGAGATGGAAACTTTAGCTCAACATCGCCATGCTCGCTCTTCTGCCCAGAAGGTTCGCCTTGTAGCAGACCTGATTCGCGGTAAGAAAGTGTCGCAGGCCCTGGATATTCTGACCTACACCGATAAGAAAGCGGCTGTACTGGTTAAGAAGGTACTGGAATCTGCCATTGCTAACGCTGAACACAACGATGGCGCTGACATTGATGATCTGAAAGTTACGAAAATTTTCGTAGACGAAGGCCCAAGCATGAAGCGCATTATGCCGCGTGCTAAAGGTCGTGCAGATCGCATCCTGAAGCGCACCAGCCACATTACTGTGGTTGTGTCCGATCGCTGAGACTCTGGAGACTAGCAATGGGTCAGAAAGTACATCCTAATGGTATTCGCCTGGGTATTGTCAAACCATGGAACTCTACCTGGTTCGCGAACACCAAAGAATTCGCTGACAACCTGGACAGCGATTTTAAAGTACGTCAGTACCTGACAAAGGAACTGGCGAAGGCGTCCGTATCTCGTATCGTTATCGAGCGTCCAGCTAAGAGCATCCGTGTGACTATTCACACCGCTCGTCCTGGCATCGTAATCGGTAAGAAAGGCGAAGACGTAGAAAAACTGCGCAAGGTCGTAGCGGATATCGCTGGCGTTCCTGCTCAGATCAATATCGCTGAAGTTCGTAAGCCTGAACTGGACGCAAAATTGGTTGCTGACAGCATCACTTCTCAGCTGGAACGTCGCGTTATGTTCCGTCGTGCTATGAAGCGTGCTGTACAGAACGCAATGCGTCTGGGCGCCAAAGGTATCAAAGTTGAAGTTAGCGGCCGTCTGGGCGGCGCGGAAATCGCACGTACCGAATGGTACCGCGAAGGTCGCGTACCTCTGCACACTCTGCGTGCTGACATCGACTACAACACCTCTGAAGCGCACACCACTTATGGTGTAATTGGCGTTAAGGTATGGATCTTCAAAGGTGAGATCCTGGGTGGTATGGCTGCTGTTGAACAACCGGAAAAACCGGCTGCTCAACCTAAAAAGCAGCAGCGTAAAGGCCGGAAATAAGGAGCGTCGCTGATGTTACAACCAAAGCGTACAAAATTCCGTAAAGTGCACAAAGGCCGCAACCGTGGTCTGGCGCAGGGTACGGATGTTAGCTTCGGCAGCTTCGGCCTGAAAGCTGTTGGCCGTGGTCGTCTGACTGCACGTCAGATCGAAGCAGCACGTCGTGCAATGACCCGTGCAGTTAAGCGTCAAGGTAAGATCTGGATCCGTGTATTCCCGGACAAACCGATCACCGAGAAACCGCTGGCAGTGCGTATGGGTAAAGGTAAAGGTAACGTGGAGTATTGGGTTGCCTTGATTCAGCCGGGTAAAGTCCTGTATGAAATGGACGGTGTTCCGGAAGAGCTGGCCCGTGAAGCATTCGGCCTCGCTGCAGCGAAACTGCCGATCAAAACCACCTTTGTAACTAAGACGGTGATGTAATGAAAGCAAAAGAGCTGCGTGAAAAAAGCGTTGAAGAGCTGAACGCTGAGCTGCTGAACCTGCTGCGTGAGCAGTTCAACCTGCGCATGCAGGCTGCAAGCGGCCAGCTGCAACAGACTCACCTGCTGAAGCAGGTTCGTCGTGATGTTGCACGCGTTAAGACTTTACTGACTCAGAAGGCGGGTGCGTAATGACCGATAAAATCCGTACTCTGCAAGGTCGCGTAGTTAGTGACAAGATGGAAAAATCCATCGTTGTTGCTATCGAACGTATGGTGAAACACCCGGTATACGGCAAATTCATCAAACGTACGACCAAACTGCACGTACATGACGAGAACAACGAATGCGGTATCGGCGACGTGGTTGAAATCCGCGAATGCCGTCCGCTGTCCAAGACTAAGTCCTGGACGCTGGTTCGCGTTGTAGAGAAAGCGATTCTGTAATACAGTACTCGTTCTCGATACGAATAGACGGCTCAGTAATGGGCCGTCTATTTTTTCTACCCATATCGTTTAAGCGGTGTTATAATGCCGCGCCCTCGATATGGGGCTTTATAATGACCTGATTTCGGGTCTCAGTAGTAGTTGACATTAGCGGAGCACTAAAATGATCCAAGAACAGACTATGCTGAACGTCGCCGACAACTCCGGTGCACGTCGCGTAATGTGTATCAAGGTTCTGGGTGGCTCGCACCGTCGCTACGCAGGCGTAGGCGACATCATCAAGATCACCATCAAGGAAGCAATTCCACGTGGTAAGGTCAAAAAAGGTGATGTGCTGAAGGCGGTAGTGGTGCGCACCAAGAAGGGTGTTCGTCGCCCGGACGGTTCTGTCATTCGCTTCGATGGTAATGCATGCGTTATTTTAAACAATAACAGCGAGCAACCTATCGGTACGCGTATTTTTGGGCCGGTAACTCGTGAACTTCGTAACGAGAAGTTCATGAAAATTATCTCTCTGGCACCAGAAGTACTCTAAGGAGCGAATCATGGCAGCGAAGATCCGTCGTGATGACGAAGTTATCGTGTTAACCGGTAAAGATAAAGGTAAACGCGGTAAAGTAAAAAATGTCCTGTCTTCCGGCAAGGTCATTGTTGAAGGTATCAACCTGGTTAAGAAACATCAGAAGCCGGTTCCGGCCCTGAACCAACCAGGCGGCATTGTAGAGAAAGAAGCAGCTATTCAGATCTCTAACCTTGCTATCTTCAACGCGGCTACCGGCAAGGCTGACCGTGTAGGCTTTAGATTCGAAGACGGCAAAAAAGTCCGTTTCTTCAAGTCTAACAGCGAAACTATCAAGTAATTTGGAGTAGTACGATGGCGAAACTGCATGATTACTACAAAGACGAAGTAGTCGCTAAACTCATGACTGAGTTTAACTACAATTCTGTCATGCAAGTCCCTCGGGTCGAGAAGATCACCCTGAACATGGGTGTTGGTGAAGCGATCGCTGACAAGAAACTGCTGGATAACGCAGCAGCTGATCTGACAGCAATCTCCGGTCAAAAACCGTTGATCACCAAAGCACGCAAATCAGTTGCAGGCTTCAAAATCCGTCAGGGCTATCCGATCGGCTGTAAAGTAACTCTGCGTGGCGAACGCATGTGGGAGTTCTTTGAGCGCCTGATCACTATTGCTGTTCCACGTATCCGTGACTTCCGTGGCTTGTCCGCTAAGTCTTTCGACGGTCGTGGTAACTACAGCATGGGTGTCCGTGAGCAGATCATCTTCCCAGAAATCGACTACGATAAAGTCGACCGCGTGCGTGGTTTGGATATTACCATTACCACTACTGCGAAATCTGATGAAGAAGGCCGTGCTCTGCTGGCTGCCTTTGACTTCCCGTTCCGCAAGTAAGGTAGGGTTACTGAATGGCTAAGCAATCAATGAAAGCACGCGAAGTTAAGCGCGTAGCTTTAGCTGATAAGTACTTCGCAAAACGCGCTGAACTGAAAGCTATTATCTCTGATGTGAACGCGACCGACGAAGATCGTTGGAACGCAGTTCTGAAGCTGCAGTCTCTGCCGCGTGATTCCAGCCCGTCCCGTCAGCGTAAACGCTGCCGCCAGACAGGTCGTCCGCATGGCTATGTGGGCAAGTTCGGGTTGAGCCGTATCAAGTTACGTGAAGCCGCAATGCGCGGTGAAGTACCAGGCTTGAAAAAGGCTAGCTGGTAATTACCAATTGAATCACGGGAGTAAAGACAGATGAGCATGCAAGATCCGATCGCGGATATGCTGACCCGTATCCGTAACGGTCAGGCCGCGAATAAAGCTGCGGTCACCATGCCTTCCTCCAAGCTGAAAGTGGCAATTGCCAACGTGCTGAAGGAAGAAGGTTTTATTGAAGATTTTAAAGTTGAAGGCGACACCAAGCCGGAACTGGAACTTACTCTTAAGTATTTCCAGGGTAAAGCTGTTGTAGAAAGCATTCAGCGTGTCAGTCGCCCAGGTCTGCGCATTTATAAGCGTAAAGACGAGCTGCCAAAAGTTATGGCTGGCATGGGTATCGCAGTTGTTTCTACCTCTAAAGGTGTTATGACTGATCGTGCAGCGCGCCAAGCTGGTCTTGGTGGCGAAATTATCTGCTACGTAGCCTAATCGGAGGAAAAAATGTCTCGTGTTGCTAAAGCACCGGTCGTTGTTCCTGCCGGCGTTGATGTAAAAATCAACGGTCAGGTTATTACGATCAAAGGTAAAAACGGCGAGCTGACTCGTACTCTCAACGATGCTGTTGAAGTTAATCATGCAGATAATGCACTGACCTTCGGTCCACGTGATGGTTACGTAGACGGTTGGGCTCAGGCTGGTACCGCGCGTGCCCTGCTGAACTCAATGGTTGTCGGTGTTACCGAAGGCTTCACTAAGAAGCTACAGCTGGTTGGTGTAGGTTATCGTGCAGCGGTTAAAGGGAATGTAGTAAGCCTTGCTTTAGGCTTCTCACACCCGGTTGACCACCAGCTGCCTGCAGGTATTACTGCTGAATGTCCGACTCAAACTGAAATCGTGCTGAAAGGCGCTGATAAGCAGGTGATCGGTCAGGTTGCAGCAGACCTGCGTGCCTACCGTCGTCCTGAGCCTTATAAAGGCAAGGGTGTTCGTTACGCCGACGAAGTCGTGCGTACCAAAGAGGCTAAGAAGAAGTAAGGTAACACTATGGATAAGAAATCTGCTCGTATCCGTCGTGCGACCCGCGCACGCCGCAAGCTCCAGGAGCTGGGTGCAACTCGCCTGGTGGTACATCGTACCCCGCGTCATATTTACGCACAGGTAATTGCTCCAAACGGTTCCGAAGTTCTGGTAGCTGCTTCTACTGTAGAAAAAGCTATCACTGAACAACTGAAGTACACCGGTAATAAAGACGCTGCAGCAGCTGTGGGTAAAGCTGTCGCTGAACGCGCTCTGGAAAAAGGCATTAAAGTTGTGTCCTTTGACCGTTCCGGGTTCCAATATCATGGTCGCGTCCAGGCACTGGCAGATGCTGCCCGTGAAGCTGGCCTTCAGTTCTAAGGTAGAGGTGTAAGATGTCTCACATCGAAAAACAAGCTGGCGAACTGCAGGAAAAGCTGATCGCGGTAAACCGCGTATCTAAAACCGTTAAAGGTGGTCGTATTTTCTCCTTCACAGCTCTGACTGTAGTAGGCGATGGTAACGGTCGCGTTGGTTTTGGTTACGGTAAAGCGCGTGAAGTTCCAGCAGCAATCCAGAAAGCGATGGAAAAAGCTCGTCGCAATATGATTAACGTCGCGCTGAATACCGGCACCCTGCAGCACCCAGTTAAGGGTACTCACACAGGTTCTCGTGTATTCATGCAGCCGGCTTCCGAAGGTACCGGTATCATCGCCGGTGGTGCAATGCGCGCCGTTCTGGAAGTCGCTGGGGTTCGTAACGTTCTGGCTAAAGCGTATGGTTCCACTAACCCGATTAACGTGGTTCGTGCAACTATCGATGGCCTGGAAAATATGAAATCTCCAGAAATGGTCGCTGCCAAGCGTGGTAAATCCGTTGAAGAAATTCTGGGGAAATAAACCATGGCAAAGACTATTAAAATTACTCAAACCCGCAGTGCAATCGGTCGTCTGCCGAAACACAAGGCAACGCTGCTTGGCCTGGGTCTGCGTCGTATTGGTCACACCGTAGAACGCGAGGATACTCCTGCTGTTCGTGGTATGGTCAACGCGGTTTACTTCATGGTTAAAGTTGAGGAGTAAGAGATGCGTTTAAATACTCTGTCTCCGGCCGAAGGCTCTAAAAAGGCGGGTCGCCGCCTGGGTCGTGGTATCGGTTCTGGCCTCGGTAAAACCGGCGGTCGTGGTCACAAAGGTCAGAAGTCTCGTTCTGGCGGTGGCGTACGTCGTGGTTTCGAGGGCGGCCAGATGCCTCTGTACCGTCGTCTGCCGAAATTCGGCTTCACTTCTCGCAAAGCAGCGATCACAGCGGAAATCCGTCTGTCTGACCTGGCGAAAGTGGAAGGCGGTATTGTTGACCTGAGCACGCTGAAAGCAGCTAACATTATCGGTGTCCAGATCGAGTTCGCGAAAGTGATCCTGGCTGGCGAAGTTTCTACTCCGGTAACTGTTCGTGGCCTGCGCGTGTCGAAAGGCGCTCGTGCTGCTATCGAAGCTGCTGGCGGTAAAATCGAGGAATAAGTAGCAGATGGCTAAACAACCGGGATTAGATTTTCAAAGTGCCAAAGGTGGCTTAGGCGAGCTGAAACGCAGACTGCTGTTTGTAATCGGTGCGCTTATTGTGTTCCGTATTGGCTCTTTTATTCCGATCCCTGGTATTGATGCCGCTGTACTTGCCAAACTGCTTGAGCAACAGCGAGGCACCATCATTGAAATGTTCAACATGTTCTCTGGTGGTGCTCTCAGCCGTGCTTCTATCTTTGCTCTGGGGATCATGCCGTATATTTCGGCGTCGATCATTATCCAGCTGCTGACGGTGGTTCATCCAACGCTGGCTGAAATCAAGAAAGAAGGGGAGTCTGGTCGTCGTAAGATCAGCCAGTACACCCGTTACGGCACTCTGGTGCTGGCAATATTCCAGTCGATCGGTATTGCTACCGGTTTACCGAATATGCCTGGTATGCAAGGCCTGGTAATCAATCCAGGCTTTGCATTCTATTTCACCGCTGTTGTGAGTCTGGTTACAGGGACTATGTTCCTGATGTGGCTCGGCGAACAGATTACTGAGCGTGGTATCGGTAACGGTATCTCAATCATTATCTTCGCTGGTATCGTTGCGGGACTCCCGCCAGCCATTGCCCATACTATCGAGCAAGCGCGTCAAGGCGACCTGCACTTCCTCCTGTTGCTGTTGGTTGCAGTATTAGTGTTTGCAGTGACGTTCTTTGTTGTATTCGTTGAACGTGGTCAACGCCGCATTGTGGTAAACTACGCTAAACGTCAGCAAGGTCGTCGTGTCTATGCTGCACAGAGCACACATTTACCGCTGAAAGTGAATATGGCAGGGGTTATCCCAGCAATCTTCGCTTCCAGTATTATTCTGTTCCCGGCGACCATCGCGTCATGGTTCGGGGGCGGTACCGGTTGGAACTGGCTGACAACAATTTCGCTGTATTTGCAGCCTGGGCAACCGCTTTATGTGTTACTCTATGCGTCTGCAATCATCTTCTTCTGTTTCTTCTACACGGCGTTGGTTTTCAACCCGCGTGAAACAGCAGATAACCTGAAGAAGTCCGGTGCATTTGTACCAGGAATTCGTCCGGGAGAGCAAACGGCGAAGTATATCGATAAAGTAATGACCCGCCTGACTTTGGTTGGTGCGCTGTACATTACCTTTATCTGCCTGATCCCGGAGTTCATGCGTGATGCAATGAAAGTGCCGTTCTACTTTGGTGGGACCTCACTGCTCATCGTTGTTGTCGTGATTATGGACTTTATGGCTCAAGTGCAAACTCTGATGATGTCAAGTCAGTACGAGTCTGCATTGAAGAAGGCGAACCTCAAAGGCTATAGCCGCTAAAAGGTCGCTCGAGAAGTTACGGAGAGTAAAAATGAAAGTTCGTGCTTCCGTCAAGAAATTATGCCGTAACTGCAAAATCGTTAAGCGTGATGGTGTCATCCGTGTGATTTGCAGTGCCGAGCCAAAGCATAAACAGCGCCAAGGCTGATTTAATCGCATATTTTTCTTGCAAAGTTGGGTTGAGCTGGCTAGATTAGCCAGCCAATCTTTTGTATGTCTGTGCGTTTCCATTTGAGTATCCTGAAAACGGGCTTTTCAGCATGGTGCGTACATATTAAATAGTAGGAGTGCATAGTGGCCCGTATAGCAGGCATTAACATTCCTGATCAGAAACATGCTGTGATCGCGTTAACCTCGATCTACGGCGTCGGTAAGACCCGTTCTAAGGCCATTCTGGCTGCAGCGGGTATCGCTGAAAATGTTAAGATCAGTGAGCTGTCTGAAGGACAAATCGACACGCTGCGTGACGAAGTTGCCAAATTTGTCGTTGAAGGTGATCTGCGCCGTGAAGTTAGCATGAGCATCAAGCGTCTTATGGATCTTGGTTGCTATCGCGGTTTGCGTCATCGTCGTGGTCTCCCGGTTCGCGGCCAGCGTACCAAGACCAACGCACGTACCCGTAAGGGTCCGCGCAAACCGATCAAGAAATAATCGGGGTGATTGAATAATGGCAAAGGCACCAGTTCGTGCACGTAAGCGTGTAAGAAAACAAGTCTCTGATGGCGTGGCTCATATCCATGCTTCTTTTAACAACACCATCGTAACTATTACCGATCGTCAGGGTAATGCGCTGGGTTGGGCAACAGCCGGTGGTTCCGGTTTCCGTGGTTCGCGCAAATCTACTCCGTTCGCAGCTCAGGTTGCAGCAGAGCGTTGTGCTGATTCCGTAAAAGAATACGGCATCAAGAATCTGGAAGTTATGGTTAAAGGTCCGGGTCCAGGCCGCGAATCTACTATTCGTGCTCTGAACGCCGCTGGTTTCCGCATCACTAATATTACTGATGTGACTCCGATCCCTCATAACGGTTGTCGTCCGCCGAAAAAACGTCGCGTATAACGCCTCGTTTCTAGGATTGTTGGAGAAAGAAAATGGCAAGATATTTGGGTCCTAAGCTCAAGCTGAGCCGTCGTGAGGGCACCGACTTATTCCTTAAGTCTGGCGTTCGCGCGATCGATACCAAGTGTAAAATTGAACAAGCTCCTGGCCAGCACGGTGCGCGTAAACCGCGTCTGTCTGACTATGGTGTGCAGTTGCGTGAAAAGCAAAAAGTTCGTCGTACTTACGGCGTGCTGGAGCGTCAGTTCCGTAACTATTATCAAGAAGCAGCACGTCTGAAAGGCAACACCGGTGAAAACCTGTTGACTCTGCTGGAAGGTCGTCTGGACAACGTAGTATACCGTATGGGCTTCGGCGCCACTCGTGCCGAGTCACGCCAGTTGGTTAGCCACAAAGCAATCATGGTAAACGGTCGTGTTGTTAACATCGCTTCTTATCAGGTTAAAGCGAATGACGTTGTTAGCATTCGTGAGAAAGCGAAAAAGCAATCTCGCGTTAAAGCCGCTCTGGAGCTGGCTGAACAGCGTGAAAAGCCAACCTGGCTGGAAGTTGATGCTGGCAAGATGGAAGGCACGTTCAAGCGTCAGCCTGAGCGTTCTGATCTGTCTGCGGACATTAACGAACACCTGATCGTCGAGCTTTACTCCAAGTAAAGCTTAGTACCAAAGAGAGGACACAATGCAGGGTTCTGTGACAGAGTTTCTAAAACCGCGCCTGGTAGATATCGAGCAAGTGAGTTCGACGCACGCCAAGGTGACCCTTGAGCCTTTAGAGCGTGGCTTTGGCCATACTCTGGGTAACGCACTGCGCCGTATTCTGCTCTCATCGATGCCGGGTTGTGCGGTGACCGAGGTTGAGATTGATGGTGTACTTCATGAGTACAGCACCAAAGAAGGCGTTCAGGAAGATATCCTTGAAATCCTGCTCAACCTGAAAGGGCTGGCGGTGAGAGTTCAGGGTAAAGATGAAGTTATTCTTACCTTGAATAAATCTGGCATTGGCCCTGTGACTGCAGCCGATATCACCCATGATGGGGATGTCGAAATCGTCAAGCCGCAGCACGTGATCTGCCACCTGACCGATGAGAACGCAGCTATTAGCATGCGTATCAAAGTTCAGCGCGGTCGTGGTTATGTGCCGGCTTCTGCCCGAATTCATTCGGAAGAAGATGAGCGCCCGATCGGCCGTCTGTTGGTCGACGCCTGCTATAGCCCTGTAGAGCGTATTGCCTACAATGTTGAAGCAGCGCGTGTAGAACAGCGTACCGACCTGGACAAGCTGGTCATCGAAATGGAAACCAACGGCACAATCGATCCTGAAGAGGCGATTCGTCGTGCGGCAACCATTCTGGCTGAACAACTGGAAGCTTTCGTTGACTTACGTGATGTACGTCAGCCGGAAGTGAAAGAAGAGAAACCAGAGTTCGATCCGATCCTGCTGCGCCCTGTTGACGATCTGGAATTGACTGTCCGCTCTGCTAACTGCCTCAAGGCAGAAGCTATCCACTATATCGGTGATCTGGTACAGCGTACCGAGGTTGAGTTGCTGAAAACGCCGAACCTGGGTAAAAAATCTCTTACCGAGATTAAAGACGTGCTGGCCTCCCGTGGACTGTCTCTGGGCATGCGCCTGGAAAACTGGCCACCGGCAAGCATTGCTGACGAGTAACCGGATCACAGGTTAAGGTTTTACTGAGAAGGATAAGGTCATGCGCCATCGTAAGAGTGGTCGTCAACTGAACCGCAACAGCAGCCATCGCCAGGCTATGTTCCGTAACATGGCTGGTTCGCTGGTTCGTCATGAAATCATCAAGACGACCCTGCCGAAAGCGAAAGAACTGCGTCGCGTAGTTGAGCCGCTGATTACTCTTGCCAAGACTGATAGCGTAGCTAATCGTCGTCTGGCATTCGCCCGTACTCGTGATAACGAGATCGTGGCAAAACTGTTTAACGAGCTGGGCCCGCGTTTCGCGAGCCGCGCCGGTGGTTACACTCGCATTCTGAAGTGTGGCTTCCGTGCAGGCGACAACGCGCCGATGGCATACATCGAGCTGGTTGATCGTGCTGAGCCGAAAGCAGAAGCAGCTGCAGAGTAATCTGTAGTAAAGTAAAAAAACCCGCTTCGGCGGGTTTTTTTATATCCCCTATTCCATCACCCTTCTACAATACCCATATCCCTTAACGTCCGTTCCCAGGAGTCGCGTCATGTGGTTACTTGACCAGTGGGCTGAACGTCATATTACCGATGCCCAGCGCAAAGGCGAGTTCGATAACCTTCCCGGTCAGGGTGAACCTCTTATTCTTGATGATGATTCCTGCGTGCCGGAGGAGCTGCGTTCTGGCTACCGGCTACTGAAGAATGCCGGCTGTCTGCCTCCTGAGATTGAACAACGCAAAGAAGCGATAGTATTGGCCGATCTACTGAAAGACATCCGTAAGGATGATGATCGGTATCAGGAGCTAAGCCGTAGGTTGGCGTTGATGGAGATGAAATTGCAGCAGGCGGGATTAAGTACCGATTTTCTGCGCGGTGATTATGCGGATAAACTCCTGCATAAAATTAATGAGGAATAGTTATGTTTCGAATAGGCGAACTGTCAAAACTGGCGGGAGTGACTCCCGATACCGTGCGCTATTATGAAAAACAGCAGATGATGAGCCATGATGTGCGTACCGAAGGGGGTTTTCGTCTCTATACTGCAGACGACCTTCAGCGTCTGAAATTTATTCGTCATGCGCGGCAGTTGGGATTTACGCTTGAGTCGATCCGTGAGCTGCTGTCGATCCGGGTGGATCCTGAACATCATACCTGTCAGGAATCGAAAGGTATTGTGCAGGCACGCCTAAGCGAGGTCGAGTCACGTATTGCTGAATTGCAGGCGATGCAGCAGGCGTTGAGCAAACTCAACGATGCATGTTGCGGGACATCGCATAGCAGTGAATTTTGTTCAATTCTCGGCATCCTTGAGCAGGGTGCGGAGGTGAGTGGAAATGGGTGTTGAGTCTTTCGATAATTAGATCTAAACTCGCCGCGTAATTTTTACACAATCAGGAGTAGTTATGAGCCGCTATCAACATACCAAGGGGCAGATCAACGATAACGCCCTTGAGGCCTTATTGCACGATCCACTGTTTCGGCAGCGCGTTGAGAAAAATAAGAAGGGTAAAGGGAGTTATCTGCGTAAGGAAAAACACGGTAAACAATATGGTCGGGAGGCCAGTGGCAAACAAGCGATGCGCTTATTTACCACTGGCTTTCTGCTTTCTGTAGCCTGATTAAGAACGGTTATTCTGTTCTTTCAGCAGATCGCGAATTTCGGACAGTAGGACTTCTTCCTTCGAAGGCGCTGCGGCAGCGGGTGCCGGCTCTTCTTTCTTACGATTTAACTGATTCACCAGCTTAATTGCCATAAAGATAGCGAAGGCGACAATGACGAAGTCAAAAATATTCTGAATGAAAATCCCGTAGTGCATGACAACAGCAGGGATATCACCCTGTGCGGCACGTAACGTCACGGCAAATTGTTTAAAGTCGACCCCACCAATTAAAAGTCCCAGCGGTGGCATGATAATATCTGCAACTAAAGACGATACGATCTTACCAAACGCAGCACCAATAATGACACCCACCGCCAAATCAACAACATTCCCGCGCATCGCGAACTCGCGAAACTCTTTAATAATGCTCATTTTATTCTCCCTTGTGCTAACTGACGTTTATAAGTTTAACAAATGTTTATCTATTTTCCATTGGCGATAATAAATATGCGCGAATTAATTAACCCTTATATAAGAGTGGGTTAATAAAAAAGGCACTCGCTGAGTGCCTTTGGAGAATTAAAGGAAGAAAGGACTTGGCTGGAAAAGACGTTCGACATCCGAAATATACTTTTTATCGGTGAGGAACATAATAACGTGATCGCCTTGCTCAATACGCAGATTGTCATTGGCGATCATCACGTCATTGCCGCGAACTACCGCGCCGATAATTGTACCTGGCGGTAGCTTAATTTCGTCAATCACTCGTCCCACCACACGTGAGGTACTTTCATCACCATGCGCAACGGCTTCAATAGCCTCGGCTACCCCGCGACGCAGTGAGGAAACACCGACGATATCCGCTTTACGGACATGGCTTAACAAGGCCGAGATCGTTGCCTGTTGTGGCGAGATCGCAATATCAATGACGCTGCCCTGAACTAGATCGACATATGCCTTACGTTGGATCAGCACCATCACTTTTTTAGCGCCCATCCGTTTTGCCAGCATCGCAGACATAATATTCGCTTCGTCATCGTTGGTGACGGCAATAAACAGATCCACTTGATCAATATGCTCTTCCATCAGCAGCTCTTGATCCGATGCATCACCAAAGAAGACGATGGTGTTCTGTAATTTTTCCGCTAGCTCAGCCGCGCGCTGTTGATCGCGTTCGATAAGCTTGACGCTGTAATCTTTTTCCAGGCGACGCGCCAGGCCTGCGCCGATGTTGCCACCACCTACCAGCATGATGCGTTTGTAGGGTTTCTCCAGGCGTTGCAGCTCGCTCATTACCGCGCGAATATGCTGCGATGCGGCGATAAAGAAGACTTCATCCCCGGCTTCAACGATGGTCGATCCCTGCGGGCGAATCGGTCTGTCATGACGGAAAATTGCTGCGACGCGAGTATCAATGTGTGGCATATGCTCGCGCATAGTCGAGAGAGCATTACCCACCAATGGCCCACCGTAATAGGCTTTCACCACCGCCAGACTTACTTTACCTTCGGCGAAGTTAACCACCTGCAGTGCGCCAGGGTACTCGATTAAGCGGTAGATATTGTCGATAACTAGCTGCTCAGGGGCAATCAAGTGATCGATAGGCACCGCATCGCTGTGGAATAGCTTCTCGGCATCGCGAACGTAGTCCGGTGAGCGGATGCGGGCGATACGATTCGGTGTGTTAAATAATGAGTAGGCGACCTGACAGGCCACCATGTTGGTCTCATCCGAACTGGTGACAGCGACCAGCATATCAGCATCATCGGCACCGGCCTCGCGTAATACGCGAGGATGGGAGGCATGGCCTTGTACAACGCGCAGGTCAAATTTGTCCTGTAGGCTACGCAGACGCTCGCCGTTGGTATCGACAATAGTGATGTCGTTATTTTCCCCGACCAGGTTTTCCGCCAGCGTACCGCCAACTTGTCCGGCACCCAGAATGATAATTTTCATCAGTTGCGACCCGTTATCTCATTACTTCTTGATTAGCTTAGCGTAGAAGAAACCATCGCCTTCTTCTGCACCGGGTAAATTCTGGCGGCCAGGTTGCTCTGGAGTGCCTGTCTCGCTCAATTCTGCATCTGGGGTACGCTCCAGGAATGCCGCGATCTGCCGTTGATTCTCTTCTGGCAGAATAGAGCAGGTCGCATAAACCAACGTGCCACCAGGCTTAAGATGTGTCCAGGTAGCGTTGAGGATCTCAGACTGTAGCTGAGCCAGCTCGGGAATATCACGGTCGCGACGTAGCCATTTAATATCCGGATGGCGGCGAATCACGCCGGTAGCCGAGCAGGGTGCGTCTAGTAAAATACGATCGAACTGCTGCTCACCGCACCATTGGTGAGGGAAGCGGCCATCACCCTGTTTGACGGTGGCCTTCATGCCCAGACGCTTGAGGTTATCGTAGACGCGAGATAAACGTTTTTCATCAACGTCAACGGCCATCACCTCGGCATCCGGAGCAACTTCAAGAATATGCGTAGTTTTGCCGCCTGGGGCACAGCATAAATCAAGAATCTGTTCGCCGTTTTGTGGCAGCAGGTAGCTCATGCAGCCCTGTGCAGAAGCATCCTGCACTGTTACCCAACCTTGTTCAAAACCGGGTAATGCAAGCACTGACGTAGGTGTTTCCAGACGTACGGCATCAGGATAGTCAGGATGCGGGAAGCCGGTAAGACCGGCCTCGGCTAATAATGCCAGCCAGCTATCACGAGTCTGATGATTACGGTTGACGCGCAGCCACATCGGCGGGCGTTGATTATTGGCTTCAAGAATGCTTTCCCACTGCTGCGGGTAAGCATCCTTAATGCGTTTTACCAACCAGGATGGGTGCAGGAAGCGTAGCTCGCTTTGTGCGAACTCGGTCAGCAGCTCTTCCTGGCGGCGTTGAAACTGGCGCAGTACGCCGTTAATCAGACCTTTCAGCTGTGGACGCTTGATAACAACTGCACCTTCAACCGTCTCGGCCAGCGCCGCATGCGGTGGAATACGCGTATGCAGTAATTGGTACAGGCCAACCATGATCAGGTAATGGACGGTACGCTGTTTTCCCGTCATCGGGCGTTCCATCAGCTGTTTAATCATCCATTCCAGCTGAGAGAGCGACCGCAGCACGCCAAAGCAGAGCTCCTGCAGCAGCGCTTTATCTTTATCACCAACTTTTTGCTGCATCGCGGGCAAGACGTTGCTTAACGACTGTCCCTTCTCGACGACCTGCTCAACGGCCTGAGCCGCCATACTGCGTAAATTCAGATGTTTTTTCATAACCGTAGAAATAAAAATGCCCGGATACACCGGGCTTTAAAAGAGATGAACCGTCAGAGGAGACGATTTCCGGGTACAAACCATTCCCGGCGCGAATTCAGGAGATCCTGCGCGCTCATGGCTTTTTTACCTGCGGGCTGCAGCGAGATAAGGTTCAGAATACCGTCGCCGGTGGCGACCTGAATACCCTGGCGGGTCGCTTCCAGAATCGTGCCTGGTTCGGCGTTTGCGGTTTTATCAATAACCGTTGCCTGCCAGATTTTAACCGGCTGATCGTCTATCACGATGTAGCTCATCGGCCATGGGTTAAAGGCTCGAATGCAGCGCTCGAGTTGAGCGGCGCTGAGCGTCCAGTCTACTCGTGCTTCTTCTTTACTGAGTTTCTCAGCGTAGCTCACCAGCGTCTCGTCCTGAACTTCAGGTTTGGCGTTACCGGTTGCCAGCAGATGTAGCGTATGCAGCAGTCCCTGTGGGCCGAGTTCCGCCAGCTTGTTGTAAAGACTCGCGCTGGTGTCTTCTGCGGTTATCGGACAGGAGAGTTTGTGCAGCATATCACCGGTATCCAGACCGACATCCATCTGCATGATAGTGACGCCTGTTTCGCTATCACCGGCCCACAGTGAACGCTGAATTGGTGCAGCGCCACGCCAGCGAGGCAACAGGGAACCATGGACGTTGATACAGCCAAGGCGTGGCATCGCCAACACCGCTTTTGGCAGGATCAGTCCATAGGCCACCACGACCATTACGTCGGCGTTGAGTGAGGATACCAGCTTTTGGTTCTCTTCCGGGCGCAGCGAAGCTGGCTGGAAGACCGGGATACCTTTCTCTTCCGCCAGCACTTTGACCGGGCTAGGCATCAGTTTCTTACCACGGCCAGCCGGGCGGTCAGGTTGGGTAAATACGCCAACGACCTGGTGTTCCGACGACAGCAGCGCATCAAGATGACGCGCTGCAAAGTCAGGAGTACCCGCAAAAATAATACGTAGTGAATCTGACACGTTAATCCTTATCCTTAGGCACGCGCGTTCAGGCGATCCAGTTTTTCAACTTTCTGACGAATACGCTGCTGTTTTAGCGGGGAAAGATAATCGATAAACAGTTTACCGACTAAATGATCCATTTCATGTTGGATACAGATAGCCAGCAGATCGTCAGCTTCAAGTTCGAATGTTTTACCGTTACGATCAAGTGCGCGGATCTTCACGCGCTCGGCACGAGGAACCAGTGCCCGCTGCTCAGGAATAGACAGACAGCCTTCTTCAATACCGGTGTCACCGTCTTTTTCCAGCAGCTCTGGGTTTATCAACACCAGCTGATGATCGCGATTCTCAGAGACATCAATAACGATAATTCGTTTATGGATGTCGACCTGCGTTGCCGCGAGGCCAATACCTTCTTCGGCGTACATTGTCTCGAACATATCGTCGACAATACGCTGGATTTCTTCATTCACTTCTTTTACCGGCTCAGCGACTTTGCGAAGACGCTCGTCCGGGATATGTAACACTTGCAAAACTGCCATAAATATCCGAGTTCTGTTCAGGAGTAGGAAAGATTATTACCTCTATTCTAGACAAAACCCCCTCTAATTGACAGCATCACTGACCAATCGCAAGGATTGCTGATGCCGCATGTGGCAAGGGAGAAAAGGATGTCACCTGAAGAGGTCGCCTTCCGTCTGTTGAAGGTCAACAATTTATGTGGTGATCAAATGCTGCATGTGCTGCACGTCCTGTGTCAGCAGGCAAATATCACCCGTCAAACCCTATCTACAATTGGGTTTAGCGCTAAACAAGTCGAGCGTTTTTTTTCTTTCACATCCGCAGAATTCGATGCAGCCGAGAGATGGCTGGCGATGCCTGATAGTACGCTTTTGTTGGCTGATTCACCGCTATATCCTGAGTCGTTACGGGCTATCCGTGATTATCCTGCAGTGCTATGCGTTCGTGGTAATGTCGATTTGCTTCGTTCACCGCAGCTGGCTGTCGTAGGCAGCCGTCAGCATTCACTCTATGGTGAGCGCTGGGGGCGTTACTTCTGCGAGGTGCTGGCTAAGCAAGGGATAACTATCACCAGCGGGTTGGCGCTGGGTATTGATGGTGTCGCCCATCGCGGCGCTCTGCAGGTGGGTGGTGGGACGATTGCGGTACTCGGCAGTGGCCTGAATCACATTTATCCCCATCGTCATCGACAGCTCGCTGAAAGCATCGTAGCCAGCGGCGGCACCTTAGTGTCCGAGTTTTCACTTGCCGCAACTCCCGTGGCCTATCATTTCCCCCGCCGTAACCGGATTATCAGTGGGTTAAGCTACGGTGTTTTGGTCGTGGAGGCCGCGCTGCGCAGTGGATCCCTTGTCACCGCTCGCTGTGCGCTTGAGCAAGGGCGAGAAGTTTTCGCGATACCGGGACCGTTGGGTCATCCGGGAATGGAGGGCCCGCACTGGCTTATCAAGCAAGGCGCTGCGGTGGTCACTGAACCCGAGGATATTCTTGCGCAATTCCCATCTTTAAACAGACAGTTGCCCGAGAAGACGGAGATGACAAATTATTGTGCAGATCAGGAATCTGTAGCATTGCCATTTCCTGAGCTCCTGGCTAACGTAGGAGATGAGGCAACACCTGTTGACGTCGTCGCTGAACGTGCCGGCCAACCTGTGCCAGTTACCGTGGCTCAGCTACTTGAACTGGAGTTAGCAGGATGGATCGCAGCAGTACCCGGCGGCTATGTCCGATTAAGGAGGGCAGGCCATGTTCGACGTACTAATGTATTTGTTTGAGACCTACATCCATAACGAAACAGAAATGCGCGTAGATCAGGACAGACTGACTCGGGATCTTACCGATGCGGGGTTCGAACGTGAAGATATCTTCAACGCGCTAATGTGGCTGGAAAAGCTCGCCGACTATCAGGAAGGCCTCGTAGAACCGATGCAGCTTGCATCCGATCCTCTCTCCGTGCGTATTTTCACACAGGAAGAGAGCCAGCGGCTGGATGCTAGCTGTCGAGGGTTCCTGTTATTCCTGGAGCAGATTCAGGTGCTGAACCTCGAAACGCGGGAAATGGTGATTGAGCGCGTGATGGCTCTGGATACCGCAGAGTTTGAACTGGAAGAGTTGAAATGGGTCATTTTGATGGTGCTGTTCAATCTTCCCGGCTGCGAAAACGCGTATCAACAAATGGAAGAATTACTCTTCGAGACGAATGAAGGTATGCTGCACTAAATTCTTTTAGTGGCATCAAGAGTTGTTATGGTCAAATCAGCACTGTTTTCGGTGCCTAAAAACGAGCCCTGTCCGCAGTGTGGGGCTGAACTGGTCATACGGTCCGGCAAACACGGGCCGTTTCTTGGCTGCTCTCATTATCCGGAATGCGATTATGTCCGTCCCCTGAAAAACCAGGCGGATGGACATATCGTTAAAGTACTGGATGGGCAGTCGTGTCCTGAGTGCGGCGCCGAGCTGGTGTTGCGTCAGGGACGTTTTGGCATGTTCATCGGATGCAGTCAGTATCCTGAATGTGAACACACTGAAGTTATCGATAAACCAGATGAAACGGCAATCACTTGCCCTGCGTGTCAACAGGGGCAGTTGGTGCAACGTCGCTCTCGCTTTGGTAAAAATTTTCATTCCTGCGATCGCTATCCGGAATGTCAGTTCGTCATTAACTTCACACCGGTAGCGGGGGAGTGCCCTGAGTGCCACTACCCGCTGCTTATCGAAAAGAAAACGGCGCAGGGCGTGAAACGTTTTTGTGCCAGTAAACAATGTGGAAAGCCGGTACCGGCGAAACAAATCAGTGAATAAAAACCTGCCATCAGAGGCCGTACAGCGTGCGGTTATTGCTCTGAATAATAAAGAAGTCATCGCCTATCCAACCGAAGCCGTATTTGGCGTCGGTTGCGATCCCGACAGTGAAGAAGCGGTTATGAACCTGCTGGCCTTAAAACAGCGCCCGGTAGATAAAGGTCTAATCCTCATTGCCGCCAGCTTCGAACAGCTTCAGCCCTATATAGACGACAGCATGTTGAGCGAAGAGCAGCGTGCGGCCATCTTTTCCCGGTGGCCAGGACCGGTAACGTTTGTCTTCCCGGCGAAGGCAAGCACACCGGGTTGGCTAACGGGCCGATTTAACTCACTCGCCGTCAGAGTGACAGATCATCCGGTGGTGATTGAACTGTGCAAGGCTTATGGTAAACCGCTGGTTTCAACCAGTGCTAACCTGAGTGGTGAACCACCGTGTCGGACAACAGCTGAGGTCATTGCACAGTTTGGTGATGATTTCCCAGTGGTCGATGCGCAAACGGGCGGGCGGTTGAATCCGTCAGAAATTCTCGATGCCCTGACGGGTGAACGTTTTCGCCAGGGATAATGTAATGGAAAGCTACGTTGTTTTTGGCAATCCGATCGCGCATAGCAAGTCGCCGTTCATTCATCAGCAGTTTGCAGAGCAGTTGCAGCTGATTCACCCCTATGGGCGCATGCTGGCACCGCTTGATAGCTTTATCCCTACCTTAGATGCTTTTTTCCAGCAGGGGGGTAAAGGGGCTAACGTTACGGTTCCCTTTAAAGAAGAAGCATACGCGCGAGCCGATGAGTTGACCGAGCGCGCGGCGCTGGCGGGGGCGGTGAATACGCTTAAACGGCTTGATGATGGGCGCATTCTCGGTGATAACACCGACGGCATCGGTTTGTTGAGCGACCTTGAACGACTGAAGCTGATTAAACCCGGCTATCGTGTGCTATTAATTGGTGCGGGCGGCGCGGCGCGTGGCGTCTTGCTACCGCTGCTTTCACTGGACTGTAGCGTCACCATTACTAACCGTACTCATGTGCGAGCGCAGACGCTGGCCGAACTGTTCCGTCACACGGGGAGCGTGAGCGCGCTGCCGATGTCAGAGCTTGGTGGTCATGAATTTGATCTCATCATTAATGCAACCTCCAGCGGTATTGCCGGTGAAACGCCGCTGATACCGGCATCAGTGGTGAACGCACGCGTATGTTGTTATGACATGTTTTATCAGAAGGGTAATACCGCATTTCTGGCATGGTGCGTTGAGCATGGCGCGAAGCGTTATGCCGATGGGCTGGGAATGCTGGTGGGCCAGGCGGCACATGCCGTTTTATTGTGGCACGGTATTTTGCCTGACGTTGAGCCGGTGATTGAATCACTCAAACGCGAGCTTGGCGTATGAATCAGGCCATTCAGTTCCCGGATAGGGAAGAGTGGCGTGCAGATATCAATGCGGTCTGCTTCCCAGTGCTGGTGAACGGTATGCAACTGATGTGTGCGATCAATGCTGAAGAGATAGTGCGCCGCTTTGGCGGAGAAGAGCCGGAACAATGGCTGGCGCTGTTTGGTGAAAATCGCTGGGATCTGGAAGAAGAAGCCAGCGATCTTATTCGCGATCAGCAGGAGGACAATCAGGGTTGGGTTTGGTTGTCCTGATTCAGATAGTCGTCTTTCCACTTCACGTAGTTGTTGGCCGAATAACGAAGCCCTTCGAGTTCGGCCTCTTTCAACGGTCTGATTTGCTTAACCGGGCTGCCTAGATAAAGAAAACCACTCTCCAGACGCTTATGTTGTGGTACCAGACTGCCAGCGCCAATCATCACATCGTCTTCCACAACGACCCCATCCAGTAAGATAGACCCCATACCTACCAATACTCTATCCCCGATAGTGCAGCCGTGGAGCATGACTTTATGCCCGACGGTAACGTCCTCGCCAACGATGAGAGGATTCCCTTGCGGATTTTTAGCCGACTTGTGCGTAACGTGCAGTACGCTGCCATCCTGAATATTGCTGCGGGCACCAATCTGGATATAGTTGACGTCGCCGCGTGCGGCAACCAATGGCCAGATGCTGACATCATCAGCCAGGCGGACGTCGCCGACGATGACGCTGGAGGCGTCGATCATCACGCGATCGCCTATTACGGGGAATAAATCTTTATAACGACGTAAAACGGCAGACATGTTTACCTCTTTAAAACGGTATCTCAGTGGGGTTCCCTCTCATTATCAGCCCAATTTGTGGGTTTCTCATCTCAAAAATTAAGCAAATCGCACACTTACAGCGCAAAAAGAGTGAAAAAACGACACTTAGAAAAAAATGTGAGAAAAGGGGTTGTGCTAAAAACAAAGTTCCCTATAATGCGCACCCATTGAGACGGCAAACGTGAATCACTTCACACTAACTAGCCGGTTCGGTTGAAGAGAAAAACCTGAAAATGAGGGTTGACTCTGAAAGAGGAAAGCGTAATATACGCCACCTCGCAACAGTGAGCGAAAGCCGTGTTGCACTGCTCTTTAACAATTTATCAGACAATCTG
>NZ_JBEFLV010000033.1:0-29253 GCF_040149365.1 Kluyvera huaxiensis | reverse complement strand
GATCAGATTGTTGCCCAGGAGCGGTTGAACCGCCTGCAGGATAGCTCGCAGAAATACGTTACCCAGATTGGTGAGAAAACCAAAGCGCTGGTGGCGGGTGGCAGCATGAGCAGCCGCGGTGCGCAGCGGCAAAATGAAGAGGCTCAGCTTCGGCAGGGCTGGATGAATGCTGGTGGCACCGATGCGGATCAGGGCTATCAGAATGAGCTGGCAGCATTGAAAAATTACTACGCAGAGCAGGATAAGCTGCGCGATGACTGGAAGGCGGGCGCAAAGTCTGCCTGGGCCGAATACGCCGATGCGGCCGCGGATACCTATGGTTCGATGAAGTCTGTGGCATCGGCGGCATTTGATGGGATAAGTCAGAACATGGCTGATATGTTGTTAACCGGAAAGGCTAACTTTGCTGACTTTACCCGCTCAATGCTATCAATGTTGACGCAAATCCTGATGAAGCAGGCCATGGCGGGGTTGGTTAACTCAGCGACATCTGCGCTCGGTTTTGCGGGTGGGGGGTACACCGGTACCGGTGGTAAGTATGAGCCGGCGGGTGTGGTTCACCGCGGGGAGTTTGTCTTTACCCAGGAGGCCACAAACCGGATCGGCGTCGGCAATCTGTACCGCATGATGCGCGGGTACGCGACTGGTGGCCTGGTTGGCGGGAGTGGGGGCGGTGTCGCGTCTCCGCTCGGTGTCAGCGTCTATGCACCGGTGTCCATCACCACGGGGCAAGGGGATTCCGGTCAGCAGAAAGGGAGCGGTGATGCAGTCGGAAAAGCCTATCAGCAGGTGATTGATAGCTCCGTCCGCGCGGGGATTGCGAAAGCCATACAGCCGGGCGGCATGATCTGGAATGCCAATAAACAGAGGTAAGCGATGGCGATTGAACATTTTGGATGGCGGATCAAAGCATCCAGCCAACCAACGCTAAAGAGCAAGGATAGCATCCGCACGGCGCAGTTTGGTGACGGCTATAAGCAGGTGACGGGTGCCGGGATCAACGATGAAACCTTCAGCTATGAGTATTCATTCACCGGGAAGCCGGAAACGGTCCGGGAAATTCATGCTTTCCTGCGGCGCCACAAAACAAAATCGTTCTCGTTTACCCCTCCCGGCGGTGAGCTCACGTTGTGGCGCGTCGAACCAGACAGCCTGCAGCGCGTCACCAAAAGTAAAACGGTGGAAACCGTTTCGGCCACTTTTGAACAGGCGTTTGCACCATGAGCTTAAACAGTGATTATCAGAAACTCGAGCCGGGCAATGTCGTCCGGCTTTTTGATGTCGATGGCACCGGGTTTGGCGTCAGTGATGTACTCCGTTTTCATCCGCATAATATTGCGCATACGCCGGAGGAAATCGCAGCCGCCGGCGGGGATGAGGACAAGCTACCTGCAAAATCTATCTGGTGGCAGGGGCAGGAATATAAAGCCTGGCCGTGTGAGATAGAAGGGATTGAGACGGCGACTGACGGAACCAGCGCGCAGCCGACGCTGTCGGTCGCTAATCTTGATAGTTCCATTACCGCGCTGTGTCTTGCTTACGATGACCTGCTGCAGGCGAAAGTCACTATCCACGACACACTGGCGCAGTATCTGGATGCGGTCAATTATCCGGAGGGAAACCCCGCGGCGGATCCGCAGCAGGAAAAGTTGAAGGTGTTTTATATCGATGCAAAGGATAGCGAAACGCATGAAGTGGTGGCGTTTAAACTCTCCAGCCCGATGGATCTGGAGGGGCTGATGATCCCCACCCGCCAGCTGCATTCACTTTGTACCTGGTGCATCCGTAACAAGTATCGATCGGGTGATGGTTGCGACTATGCAGGGACCCGCTATTTCGATAAGCACAACAACCCGGTTGATGACCCTTCGCAGGATGAATGCCCCGGCACGCTGACGGCATGCAAACTGCGTCACGGCGAAAGTAACGAGCTGCCGTTTGGCGGTTTTCCGGGTACTTCCCTTATCAGGAGCTGATATGCGACAGAAGATTACCGACGCCATCATGGCGCATGCCGCCGCCGAATACCCGCGGGAGTGTTGTGGTGTGGTGGTGCAGAAAAGCCTGGCGCAGCGTTACATTCCATGCCGCAATCTGGCAACGGACCCGACTGAACATTTCCACCTGTCACCGGAGGACTATGCCGCTGCCGAAGATTTGGGGACGGTTGTCGCCATCGTACACAGTCACCCGGACGCCACAACGCAGCCGAGCGAACTGGATAAGGCACAGTGTGACGCGACGCTGCTGCCCTGGCATATCGCCAGCTGGCCGGAAGGGGATATCCGTACCATTCAGCCGCGCGGCGAGTTACCACTGCTGGAGCGCCCGTTCGTGCTCGGGCACTTCGATTGCTGGGGGCTGGTGATGAGCTATTTCCGGCAAACGCATGGCATTGAGCTGACGGATTACCGCGTGGATTATCCCTGGTGGGAGGACCAGTACCCGGAGAATTTTTACCGTGATTGCTGGTATGAATGCGGTTTCCGGGAATTTACCGGGCCGCCGCGTGACGGAGATATGGTGATCATGCAGGTGCAGGCTAATAAGTGGAACCATGCCGGGATCCTGCTTGAAGGGAACATGATATTGCACCATCTATATGGGCACCTTAGTCAACGTGTCCCGTATGGCGGCTATTGGATTGACAGAACGATGAAGATTGTTCGCCATATGAAACTAATGTAAATCTCAAATTGGTGCTGCTATTATTGCCCGTAAACAAAAGGGGAATAATATGAAGAAAATATTTTTGCTTATATCAATGTCTCTGTTAGCTGGATGCGTTTCTAATCCAACAGCCGTAGAAGTCAGTAATGCAGATTATGGTTCTATGCCGACTAAGGAATTATATGAGTCGAAGATAAAAAATTATCAAGAAACGCGTTTAAAAGATCCTGACTCAGCAAAGTATAGATTTACTGAACCCCATAAAGGATGGTGTAAGTTCAATGGCAAGGTGAACTATGGCTGGATAGTAGATTACACCCTAAACGCTAAAAATAGTTATGGCGGTTATGTGGGTTCAAAACCACAATTTGCATTTGTTAAAAATGGAACTGCATATCATATGGAATATTTTATGAGGGATAACTGTGGAAGTTGATATTTTAATACAAAAATAGTACCCATCCTTTAATCAAAGGCCGCTAATAGCGGCCTTTTTTGGTGGTTTAAATGTCTACAGAAAAAATGATTCAAATAGAGCTTGGTGGTTCCCTTGGAAAAATTTATGGGAGAAAGCACTTTAGACTTATTCATAAAGTATCTGAGGCAGGAATAGCTCTTGCGAAAACTATTCCAGGATTTGAAAGCTACATGCTTAGTAGTAAACGCCGAGGGCTTACATTTGCGATCTTCAAAGGTAAAAAAAATATAGGCATAGATGATTTTGGTTTTCCTGTAACTGGGGATGTGATCAGAATTGTCCCAGTTGTTATTGGGAGTAAGAAGGCTGGATTATTACAAACAATTCTCGGGGTTGTAATCATTGCCGCATCAGCGATTGGCAGTTATTTCGCACCTGGTAACCCCATATCTGCATTTGGATTTAAGTTCGGTGCTGCCGTGATGCTTGGCGGTATTGTGCAGATGCTTTCCCCACAACCAGCAGGACTTGCCAGTAAGCAGGATGCTGATAACCAGGCTTCCTACGCCTTTGGTGGTGTGACGAACACCGCTGCCCAGGGCAACCCTGTTCCTCTTGGCTATGGACGCCGCCGGATCGGTGGCGCGATTGTGTCGGCGGGCATCTACGTCGAAGACAAGCAGTAGCAAACATCATTTCTAACAACCACCTTCGGGTGGTTTTTTTATGGGTGAAATATGGCGCCGAAAAAAATCACAGGGCGGAAAGGTGGCGGTTCTAAAAGCCGGACGCCGACGGAGCAACCGGATGATCTCCAGTCTGTCGCAAAGGCCAAATTGCTGGTGGCGCTGGGTGAGGGTGAGTTTGCTGGTGGTTTGACTGGGAAAGATATCTACCTCGACGGGACCCCACTGGAGAACGCCGACGGCTCGAAAAACTTTGGCGGGGTAGTCTGGGAGTTTCGCCCAGGTACTCAGGCTCAACAATACATCCAGGGGATTCCGGGATCAGAGAATGAAATCAGCATGGGGGTTGAGATATCCAGCGCCACCGCCTGGACCCGTACTTTCACAAATACGCTGCTCTCTGCTGTACGCCTGCGCATTAAATGGCCCTCGATTTATAAGCAGCAGGACAACGGCGACCTGGTGGGATACACCATCAATTATGCCATTGACCTGCAAACTGACGGCGGCACGTGGAAAACAGTTTTAAGCACGCGCGTATCGGGTAAAACCACCACGGGCTATGAGCGTAGCCACCGCATCGATTTACCGCAGTCTGGCAGCACGTGGACTCTGCGTTTGCGTAAAACCACAGGCGATGCGAACAGCGCCAAAGTAGGCGACACAATGACGCTTCAGAGCTACACGGAAGTGATCGACGCCAAGCTGCGTTACCCGAACACCGCGCTGCTCTATATCGAGTTTGATTCGAGCCAGTTTAATGGCTCCATTCCGCAAATTTCCTGCGAGCCGAAAATGCGGGTTATCCGCGTGCCGGATAACTACGACCCTGAAACCAGAAGTTATCTCGGTACCTGGACCGGTGTGTTTAAATGGGCCTGGACAGATAACCCTGCGTGGGTTTTTTACGATCTGGTTCTGAGCGACCGCTTTGGGCTCGGCAATCGCCTGACGACTGCCAATATAGACAAATGGTCACTCTATGAAGTCGCGCAGTATTGCGACCAGATGGTGCCAGATGGTAAGGGCGGCGACGGCACAGAACCGCGTTATACCTGCAATGTCTACGTGCAGGACCGGAACGATGCTTACACCGTGATGCGTGATTTCGCGGCTATCTTCCGGGGCATGACTTACTGGGGCGGTGATCAGATTGTGGCGCTGGCCGATATGCCGCGGGATATCGATTTTTCCTACACGCGCGCAAACGTGGTCGACGGCCTGTTTACCTACGCCAGCAGCACGACCAAAACCCGTTACACCACCGCACTGGTTTCCTGGTCCGATCCGGACAATGCCTACGCCGATGCCATGGAGCCGGTATTCGAACAGCAGCTCGTTGCGCGCTACGGTTTTAATCAGCTGGAAATGACCGCTATTGGCTGCACCCGGCAGTCGGAAGCAAACCGCAAGGGACGCTGGGGAATTCTGACCAACAATAAGGATCGGGTCGTTACGTTCTCTGTAGGTCTGGACGGTAATATCCCGCAGCCTGGTTACATCATCGCTGTCGCTGATGAGCTGCTTTCTGGGAAAGTCACCGGTGGCCGTATTCGTTCGGTGAATGGTCGGGTTATCGAACTTGACCGGGTGGCCGATGCCGTTGCTGGCGACCGTCTGATACTTAACCTGCCATCTGGTGCGGCGCAGAGCCGAACTATTCAGGCGATAAACGGCAACAAGATTACCGTCACAACGGCATTCAGTGAGACGCCAGAGGCGGAGTGTGTGTGGGTTGTTGAGTCTGATGAACTCTATGCCCAGCAGTATCGGGTGGTCAGTGTATCTGACAATAACGACGGCACGTTTACGATTTCCGGCGCGGCTCATGACCCGGATAAATATGCCCGGATCGACACTGGCGCCATCATTGACCAGCGGCCTGTCAGCGTTATCCCTCCGGGTAATCAGTCAGCGCCGGCGGATATTGTCATCGGGAGTTATTCCGCTGTGCAGCAGGGTATCAACGTGGAAACGTTGCGCGCGACCTGGTCCGTTGTTGATAACGCTATCGCCTATGAAGCGCAGTGGCGCCGCGATGATGGCAACTGGGTGAATGTGCCACGGAGCTCAACGACGAGCTTTGAAGTGGAATCCATCTACTCCGGGCGCTATCTGGTTCGCGTTCGCGCAATCAACGCGGCGGAAATATCGTCCGGATGGGGATACTCGGCAGAGGCCACGCTGACTGGGAAAGTGGGCAATCCACCGAAGCCAGTAGGTTTTGCGGCCACGCCGATTAACTGGGGTATCCGCCTGAACTGGGGATTCCCGGCGAACACATCGGACACCCTGAAAACGGAAATCCAGTACACCCCGAATGGTGACCAGTCGGATCCGCTTTTGCTGAGTGATGTTCCATACCCTTCATCTGAGTACTCCCAACTTGGTCTTAAAGCCGGGCAGGAATTCTGGTTCCGTGCGCAGCTGGTCGATAAAAGCGGGAATGAATCCGGGTGGACGAGCTGGATCAGGGGAATGGCCAATAACAACGCCGATGACTACCTGGGCGATATCGCTGGCGATTTCCTGACGTCAAAAGACGGCGACGCGCTGACCAGCCAGATTGACCAGAATCTTGAAGGCACCCTACAGAACGCACTGGCGAACAATGCGACGGTTGAGCATCAGTGGGCGCAATTCGGTGAAGTTCGGGCAGACATCCTGGTGGTCAAAACAACTATCGCTACCGTAGATAAGGCGATGGCCGAGCTATCGACTACCGTGCAGGCCGAGTTCGGCGATATTACTGCCTCGCTGGAAGACAAGCTGACGGCCGTGGTTGACGTTGATGGCGCATCAGCAATCCACACAATGAAAGTGGGCGTGCGCATTAATGATGTCTATTACGGTGCCGGGATGTCTATTGCTGTTGTCGCGGAGACGGGCCAGCCGGTGGTAACTCGTATTGGGTTTAACGCGAACCAACTTGTTCTGTTGAGTGGTGAGGACGATGAACAGCATTCACCATTTGCCGTAATTAACGGGCAGATGTTCGTCAGTGAAGGGTTTATTCAGTATGGCGAAATTACGCTGGCAAAAATTGGTGAACTGCGCTCATCAAATTACGTAGAGGGTAAAACGGGCACCATTATGAAAGCCGATGGAACGTTTGAATTAAACGGCGGCACAGAAGGTGAGGGGCGTAACGTAATCGATAATGAGGGGCAGAAAGTATATGACGAAAATAATGTTCTTCGGGTTGTTGTTGGTAAGTATTAGCGGTTGTTCTTCTATTTTCAATGCGTTAAATAGCGGG
This sequence comes from Kluyvera huaxiensis, assembly GCF_040149365.1. Taxonomy (NCBI): domain Bacteria; kingdom Pseudomonadati; phylum Pseudomonadota; class Gammaproteobacteria; order Enterobacterales; family Enterobacteriaceae; genus Kluyvera; species Kluyvera huaxiensis. The sequence goes on along the minus strand of NZ_JBEFLV010000033.1, from coordinate 22,220 downwards.
ATTAAAACGGTCGATTGCACGGCCGTTTATTCGTCGCATTTAGGTGCTGGCGCTGAACTTCGTACTGCAACAGTGGCTATCAAAAAGATTCGCATTGATAAGAATGGAACATATTGGATTAAACCCATTAATAACCTGTCTGTGCGATTCTTTCCGGGCTGGAAATCGACCGAACATTTAACGGACTATCAATGCAAGGGGGATGATTATGGCCTACGGAGTGCAGTTGTTCGATTCCAACGGTATTAATCTTGTGGATAGATTTGTACCTTCATTTATTGTTGATTACATTATTTCGGGAAGTGGTACACGAACCTATGCTGGTGTTACAGGGAAAACCTTGAACGCATCACCATTAAATTACATTACAAGTATAAATGGTGTTGGTACTACGCCATCAGCAGTATCTGTTTCAGGTAATACATTAACTTTTTCAAATGCATCATCCGAGTGCCCCATCATTGTTTACTATCAGTAGGAGAGGTTTATGTCGTTTGGTCTTAAAATCTTCAGGGATGATGGGTCTCTATGGATAAGTCCTGATGTGACGCCACTTAATTACATAGGTAAGGTTAATTTCAGTAGTGCCGGAACATTTACTACAACAATCCCATCGAATAAAAATTTGATGATATTTTTGCGAAACACCACCGCTGCATCAGCAACGCGTGTCACGACCAGTAATTCTGGTGCATTCTGGGTGATTACCATTGCACAAACTAATTCAGGTGGTGTTCTGTATCTTTTCTCAAATATGGTCCTGAATACAAGTGGGTGGGGTGTGGCTGTATATAATTCCGTAGGGGAAATGGTCTGGAATACGGATATGCTGCCACTACAGATGTTTATGGTTAACAATCCTTACGGCGTCTCACAATCAGGGAATTTTAGTGTCGAAACTGGTGTTCAGGTTGCTGTAACGCCGGGAGTGTGTTCGACATATATAGCTGTTATAGATGCACCTCGGAATATATTTCTGTGGGGGGTTATAAGTGCTGGGGCTTTTGGTACTCGTATTTATGGCGTTCGCACATCAGGCGTGCAGGTTGAAGGCCAGAAACAGGTCTGGAAATACAAAGAATCATTTCTGTGCATAGACATTTCGAAATACCCATAAGCCAGTTTTATCCAGGGCTTTTCAGCGGGTTTTACATTAAGGAGGGAACATGTCAGCAGGCACTTTAACCCTGACGAATAACTCAGATGCAGTAACAGGTTCTGGTACTGCATTTACGACCGACCTGACTGCCGGTGATTTTGTGGTTTCTGTTGTCGGGGGAGTTACCTATTCACTCCCCGTTAAGACAGTGACCAGCAATACAGCTCTGATTCTGGCCGCGCCATATCAGGGACCGACGCAAACAAAACTGGCCTGGTCAGCCGTGCCATTTAATACCATGAATCGGGTGACGGCAGGGATGGTAACGCAGGCCACTGAAGCATTGCGTGGATTAAACCTCGATAAACAGAACTGGCAGTCTGTTTTCTCGGCTCCGGGTAATATCACTGTTGAATTACCCGATGGCTCAAAGTATACGGGGCCGTCATGGCTTTCTGTTGCATCCCAGGCTGGTAACTTGTCTGCATTAGGCATCGGTGGGACTGGCATCTCGTTAACCGCACTGGACTGGCAGACATTTGACTTTGTGCCTGGTGCAAAATTTAACGTTTCGTCTCTGAACATAACAAACACGCCACCGGTGCTTACTATTCCTTCCGGTAGTTATGGGGTGCTGATTAACGTAACAGGATACGAGGGAAATAACCGGCATGTTGAAGTGTGGATTTCTACAACAACTGCGGCAAATTATTATCATTACGAAATCAGGGTAACAAATAATAATCAGCCAGGGCAGCGTGCGTTTACCGTGCGTCAGATTTGGACATCTGCCGACGTTATCCCATTAGCCAATACCGCGTTATCAACCATTGGTATTGGCGGGTCCTCTAGCTCTATATCAAACTTCGATTGGCAAAACGCCGAAATTGAGCAAGGGGCTACCCTCAATCTTAACGCGGCAAACTGGATAGGGGCGCCAGTGGGAACCCCAACATCTTCGATAGTTGCACTGGAGTGTGTCGTTGTGAGTGGTGCAAATAACACCAACAGACGACAAGTGTGGCGATTGACACCAATCCACAATGCACCAGACCGTCCAATTATAGAAGTGTCCGTGTATGGGGCGACAGGTGCAAGAACGTTCCAGGTTATGTTCGATCTTACTTACACGGACGATTTAACCGGACGCGCACGTGCGAGGGACAAGCTTGGATTTAACTCTAATCTAGGGATAGGTGGTCAGATTGGAGCCCTGGCCGCATTTGACTGGCAAACTTTCGCGTTCGAAACCTCAGCGCATTACAACGTATCGGCAGGTTCCTGGGCAGGAGCACCATCTGAGCTTTCATCTGTATCAGGTAATGTGGCCATTGTTGTTGTTGCGTCTAGCAATACACAAACGGGGTCTTCGGCGTGGAACATTCTGGAACTTACCACATACGACAGCAACAATTCTAGCCGTAGAATATTTTCAGTTGTATGTCGCGGCGCTATCGGTTCTCGGACTTTCTCAGTTACCCCTTTATTAACCAAAGCCGATCTCGATTCGCGCGTTGGCTATGCCATGCTTGATTTTGGCACTATGTCCTTGTCACAACGCAAAGTGATGCCTAATCCATTTGGTGTTAATCAGCCGGTGGAGGTAGTTGCAGAGACGAGAAGAACTGACCTGAGCACACTGCCACAGCCAAGATGGGCCGAAACCGGCTGGATTTATTCATCTGGTGGGTACGGGGTTAAGGCATCTTATGTCGAGGGTGAGGGAATTGTTGTCCAGTGCGGGGGCAACTCACTGGGAAACACAAGTACGCAGACTGGGAGTGCTCATCAGATTACTGATTTTGCAGTAGCCAACAATCTGCCTGTCCGCGTCCATGTACGGAAGATCACATCATGAAAATAATCTACGTAAACCAGGAAGATAATAGAAGCTGGAGCACCACCCCGTCAGCATTTGACGGCCTGAACTACCCAGCCATAGTTCCGGATGATTTCACCGGCGGCGCGATGACACATAATCGTGTCACTGATGAATGGGTGACGGACCCGGCTTATGTTCGTAGTCATGTCGATGATGTTTACGACGCTGAAGCCAGCCGTAGTCAACTGAAAGCTGAGGCGGACGACACTATGTCTGGCTGGGTTCTGGATTTGAATTTGGGACTGATTAGCGACGAAGATAAGCAAAAGCTAATCGCCTGGCGGTTGTATGTGAAAGCGCTGGATGCGCTGGAACTGGACGCTGCGCCGGATATTGAGTGGCCACCGCGTCCGGAAAATTAACGCCACAGCGCTTTACTCTGCCGAACCGCCATCATAATGGCTTTCCCCATGCTTTCGCACTGAGGGAAACCAGGTCACCTCTACCGCGAGTTGATAAACGCCAATACGCTAAATCGGTATAGTAGAAAAGTAATACTTGAGGCACTGGCGGAACGTAAATCTGAAAGCGACCCGCCATTTGACATAGGGGTGAAATGTAACTCATTGATGTAATATATGTTATATGTTATATGTTATATGTTATATGTTATATGTTATATGTTATATGTTATATGTTATATGTTATATGTTATATGTCATTGCGAATTTAGAATGAAAAAGTAACAGTCTGAAAAATGAGCCAATTCACCACCAAAGAAATCGCGCTAATATCTCATAAGCTAAAAGATATCAGTGATACATGGTCAGATTTATGGGTTTTTCTTTACCTCGTGCCACTTAGTGTTGGCCAGGTTATCAATCTCAAGCATAGAAACTTTGACGGAAAATATCTGAATCTCGAAAAGGGGGCGAGATTTAAAAGTGTTCAGTTAGAGGCTCCTCCTCTGATCTGCGAACTCATACAGAGGCGCAAAGAAAAATATCCCGATGATATCTATATTTTTCAGAGTCATTCTAACAGGGTCAAATTTCAGGGTAAGCCTGTAACCGTTATTGCGTTCAACCAGGCATTGAAAATTGCATCCAAAGGTATCACGGAACAAATAGTGAGCAGCAAAAGCGCTCGACTATAGATCTAGATGCTACTGGAAGGTGAGCGCCTAATTGTTGGTATATTATCTGGGGGAAAGTGGCTAAGTTATTGAAGAAAATAGGTATTAAGTACCCAATATATACCACTTATAAAAGCTAACTTATTGATTTACTGTGCATTCTCTCCGGTCTTGAAAACCAGTGTCGTGGAAGGCGCGGTTTATAGCACTTTGAGTGCCGCGCCTGCCAATTAACTGTATGAGCTAAGACTCTGTCTGGCTGTTTCCGTAGACAAATGGCAATCAAATCTAAACATCTGTTATGTACGAACAGCGGAAGTTCTCAGTTGTTCTCACCGTATTATCCAAACAGATTAATTGATACATCAGGGAACCCGTAATTACGCGACCCTCTATTACCCGGATTCCCTATGTTTCCTAGATTTCCCAAGTATTTGTTTAGAATCATATTTTCATGAAGTTCACCAACGTATTGGCCAGAAAGCTTATGCACATGTGTTCCGCGAAGTTGACCAACGGCACTACCGTTCATGCTATGTATAAAATTACCACGTATAAAACCTACGGCATTTCCTTGTGAATTATAGATATAATTTGTCATTTAGTTACTCCACGCTTTCTCAGTTAATATTAACCTACTTACTTTACAAAAATATAAATGAGTAATATATACTGCTTCATCACGTAATCATGGCATTAATGCCAAATTGATTTACCCTGCCGCACCGCGCCCATGATAGCTTTGCCGATGCTGTTGAATTCAGGCAACCCCATCATAACCCACCTCGAGTCTACGAAAGCAAGAAGCCGAAAGTGTTCCCCGTCAGCTCCGGTTATGGCAAAGCTGCGCATTCCTTTCTCTGGCACGGGGAGTCGTTCCTCCGTCTTGGGAAAGTAAATGCGGATCCCCGAGATGATCATGTTATCCATTATTCAGCTACCAGCCAGAACTCAGCCTCTTCAAACATCTCCTGGACAGCGCGGCTAATCTGCTCCTTTTCATGCTTGCTGGCGTCCGTGTTAATCGCCGGCAACGTCATCATCGGCTTAACCCTCACATCAGCATCAGGGAAGATGCGGTGTACTCTCTTGCTTAACTCCCCCAGAATAATGTCCTTCGCACCTGGCAAACCATCAAAATTCCTTTTGTCATAAACGAGTTCCACAAACATGCTTTAGCTCCTCTTTACTGGATGTAATTACAGTATATATACTGTATGCATGTACAGCAATTTGATTGGGGATAAAAATGCCTCGTAGATACGAAATAGAAGGTGCATTCAGGGAGGCAGTTAGAAGGGAGGCCAACGGGCGAAGAACAGTGACAACTGTCGATTTCGTCGAAAAACTTGCGGCGGTAAATTGGCATTGGTCACTAAAAGAGGCCAACAACTGGATCGAGTGTTACATCACTACATTCAAAGACATTTCAGATCAGGAGGGGGAAGCGCGTACATTCATGCTCTACAACCCGAACAGCGGGGGGTATTGAGATGGGTTTTGTTTCCCCAGCCCAGGATTACGCGGAAAACCGGATTTCCCTCGACCAGCAATTTATCGCGCACCCAAGTGCAACATACTTCATGAGGGCCGCAACAACGTACATACGCGCGGGGATCGCACAAGGTGCATTGCTTATCATTGATAGCTCAGTAAACCCTTGTGATGGTTCTGTGGTGGTTTGTAGCCTCGGCGGGGAGTTCAAACTTCGACGCTACCGGCTTTACCCGTCCCCACATTTTGAGCATTTAAGCGGTGACGGCCGGAAAGATAAAATAGATCCGCTATGGGCAGATGAAAACGATTGGATTTTTGGCGTCGTGACACACGCGGTAAACGATATGCGAACGATGGAGTTTGATGATTGCCCGGTCATATGAGCACAGAAACAAAAAAGCCCGCATAAGCGGGCTTTCATGTCACTCGGGAGCCGCGGCTCCTTTGCGTATCCTTTTTAGTCCCCTCACCGTCTGGTCGGTGTCCTGCCGAGACTGCTAACTTCCTGTTATTGCTAGTGCTGTCCTAGCACTGTCCAATCAAGATTGGTGGAGCTGGCGGGAGTTGAACCCGCGTCCGAAATTCCTACATCCTTGGCACTACATGCTTAGTCAGTCTTTACATTCGCCTGGCACCTGCGGACAGACACGCCACTACCAAACTAGCCTGATTAGTTTTAACGCTTCAACCCCAGGCAAGGTTTCCACGCGATCTCTTTTGGGTTTGACCTCTCTTTGATCCCCGTCTTAAGAGCGGAAGCTAGGGAGAGAGGGCTCTTAGCAGGTTATTAAGCTGCTAAAGCGTAGTTTTCGTCGTTTGCGACTATTTTTTTGCGGCTTTTTACGAGGCCAACCGCCCCTCGGCATGCACCTTGGGTTTCGCGAATCCCGTCGAATCCAGAATCAGCCCCAATAGTGATGCGGTGAGTATAACACTTTTGCATCTTGCGACGCTAGCCCTGTGCGAATAGAAATAATGGGCTAATTAAACCGGCTGGAGTACAAAAAATAAACGAAATACAGAGGGTTAAGATAGATGAAAAGGTGGGGGAGTTTGCAGAAATAGCCGCTTGCCTGTGGGAACAGGCAAGCGTTGAACGAATTAGCGTCCGGCATGTTTCATGATACGGGCTTTATCAACCTGCCATTCACGGTCTTTGACGTCGGTACGTTTGTCGTGTTGTTTCTTACCTTTTGCCACACCGATTTTGACCTTACACCAGGCGTTCTTCCAGTACAGGGAAAGGGCGACCACGGTATAGCCTTCGCGATTGATGCGGCCATACAGGTTGTCGAGCTCACGTTGGTTCAACAGCAGTTTGCGCGTGCGCGTTGGATCGCATACGTAGTGAGTTGAGGCAACGGCCATTGGCGTGAAGTTAGCACCAAATAGATAGGCTTCGCCGTCTTTTAAGATAACGTAGCTGTCACCGATGTTGGCTTTGCCTGCACGCAGGGATTTCACTTCCCAGCCCTGGAGGGCCAGACCCGCTTCAAACTCTTCTTCAATAAAGTATTCGTGGCGGGCGCGTTTGTTCAGCGCAATGGTGGCTGATCCAGGTTTGTGTGCTTTTTTCTTTGTCATATTATCCTGAACTTATCGCTAATCTGATAAACATAGCCTCAAGCTCCCGCGAGGCGTAATGGCTTATCTTAGCATGATATAGACAGTGTCCGTTTTTTTTAACAGTAGATAAATGATACTATTTACGTCGTGTTCGAACATGGAAATTGCTATGCCTCAGATTAGCCGTACTGCACTGGTTCCCTACAGCGCAGAGCAAATGTATCAACTGGTGAATGATGTGAATGCCTACCCGGATTTTATCCCCGGTTGTACAGGCAGCCGCGTTCTGGAGTCGGGCCCGACGCAAATGACGGCGGCGGTGGATGTCTCTAAGGCTGGCATCAGTAAGACCTTTACCACGCGCAATACGTTAACAAGCAACCAGAGCATCCTGATGCATCTGGTCGATGGGCCGTTCAAGAAGCTGATCGGCGGCTGGAAGTTTACGCCGTTAAGCCAGGATGCCTGCAAGATTGAGTTTCAGCTCGACTTCGAGTTTACCAATAAGCTCATTGAACTGGCGTTTGGTCGCATCTTTAAAGAACTGGCGCTGAACATGGTGCAGGCGTTCACGACGCGTGCCAGAGAGGTGTACAGTGCCGGGTAAGATTGCCGTTGAAGTCGTGTATGCGCTGCCGCAAAAACAGTACCTACAGCGCGTCACCCTCGACGAAGGGGCGACGGTGGAGCAGGCGATTCAGGCAAGCGGATTGTTGACGCTGCGCGATGATATCGACCTTAGCAAAAATAAGGTTGGGATTTATAGCCGCCCGGCAAAATTGCAGGACGTGGTGAATGATGGCGATCGCGTTGAAATTTACCGCCCGCTGATTGCCGATCCGAAAGAGTTGCGTCGTCAGCGTGCCGAGAAATCAGGGCATAATAAGGGATAGCCTCTTTTTGCTCTGCTACAGACCAATAAAAAAGCGCTCATTGAGCGCTTTTTTCTATTAGCCGTAGATTTACTTCGTCAGGGCCGGTTTGTTGTCGATATTGGTCAACACGCCGCTGCTGTTGAAGGTCAGCGTCAGCGTCTGCTGAGTGACTGTCTCATGCCCTGGCTGCTGACGGAAAACGTAGAACCAGGTGTTGGTGCCGAACGGGTCGGTCATCATCGGTGTACCTAAGGTGTAGGCAACCTGTTGTTGCGTCATGCCAGTACGGATTTTGGCAATATCGTTAGGTACCAGATAGTTCCCCTGACTAATATCAGGACGGTAAACCACTCGCTCCAGAGTGGAACAGCCTGCAGTCATCATCAGAAGAACCGCTGCGGCAGCAGTCAGCGTTTTACAGCGCATAGTGATTTGATTCCTTTTCGGGCCCGAGCAGTACGCGGCTCATATGTATATGCCGATGATAATAGACCTGAGGTTCGTTGGGAACCTTTGCGATCGGGTCTAACGGCGTTTTTATTGTGAACTCTGACTCCCGGAAACCAAAAAAGTTTATGCGGCCAGCAACTCTTTCGCATTTGCGAGGGTGTTGCGGGTGACTTCGCTGCCGCCAAGAAGGCGAGCCAGCTCCTGCAAACGGGCGCGTTTATCCAATGGTTGCATGTGGGTTTCGGTCATGGCGCCGTCGGTTTCTTTACTGACATAGAAGTGATGGTGTCCACAGCCTGCGACCTGAGGCAGGTGAGTGACGCACATAACCTGGGTGGATTCGCCTAGCTGGCGCAGCAATTTGCCGACGACTGCAGCCGTTGGGCCGCTGATACCAACGTCAACTTCATCAAAAATAAGCGCCGGGGTTTCCATTTTACGCGCGGTAATGACCTGAATTGCTAGCGCGATACGCGACAGTTCCCCGCCTGAGGCGACTTTGGCGATTGCCTGTAACGGCTGCCCCGGGTTGGTGGTGACGCGAAATTCAATGCGGTCTGCGCCTTCTGCCGTCAGATGCTGTTCTTCGAAGCGGACGTCAATATCAAACACGCCGTGCGGCATCGACAGCATATGCATGCTGTCGGTAATCAGCTGCGCAAGCTCAGTGGCGCTAGCCTGACGCTGCGCGTGTAGCTTGTTGGCCGTTTCCAGCGCCAGTTGATGATTGCGTGTTACCGACAGCTTCAGCGTCTCCAGAGAGTCGCTTTGATCGTCAAGCAGCTGCTGTTCGTCGAGTAGCGATTGGTAATATTCAGGCAGCGCTTCCGGTGATATTTGATGCTTACGCGCCAGTGAAATCTGTTTCGACAGGCGTTGTTCCAGTTCAAACAGACGATTCGGGTCGAGGTCGAGACGGTCGCAGTAGTGGCGCAGTTCATCGCTGGCTTCGCTCAGTTGAATGGCAGCTTCTTCCAGCATATCCACAACACCTGAGAGTTTTCCGTCCATACTGGCAAGCTCACCGGCCAACTGGCGGGCGGTATAAAGCTGGCTTTGCAGATTAACGTCGTCACCGTCGGCCAGGATAGCTAACGCATGCTGGCTGGTGGCGATGAGTTGCCCGCTGTTGGCGAGGCGTTTGTACTCTTCATCAATTTGCTCATACTCGCCCGGCTGCGGGTTGAACTCAATCAGCTCTTTTAGCTGATATTGCAGCAGCTCTGCACGGGCAATACGCTCCTGGCTTTGCTGCTGATGCGTGGCGAGATCGCGGCAGCTTTGATTCCAGAGTCGGTAGTGCTCCGCCATTTGACGGGCGAGGTCAGATTCACCGGCGTAGGCATCAAGCAGGTTTTTTTGATGTTCAGGTTTAACCAGCTGTTGATGGGCATGCTGGCCGTGGATTTGGATGAGCAACTGGCCCAATTCACGCAGTTGAGAGAGCGGTACGGCGGTGCCATTGATAAAGCCGCGAGAACGGCCATCGCTGCTGATAACGCGACGCAGCAGACACTCGCGGCCATCTTCAAGCTGGTTTTCTTCCAGCCAGCGCAGCGCGGCAGGAGTATCTTTCAGTGCGAAGCGCGCGCAGAGATCGGCACGGCTGGCACCCGCGCGGACCATATCGGCTTCAGCGCGGCCGCCCAGGCACAAGCCGAGGGCATCAATTGCAATGGATTTGCCTGCACCGGTTTCCCCGGTAATAGCCGTCATGCCACTGTTGAAGTCGATCTCAAGCTCACGAACGATTGCAAAATTGCTGATGGTCAGTTGTGCCAACATAGCCGCTTTCCTGTATGAAAAACCATAACTGTAATTTCATACAGTATAGACTGGTTTTTTATACAGTAAAGAGGCCGATGTTAATTTAGAATAATTTTTTTGACCACCCAAGCTTGGTGCTTAATGTGTTGAAATAGCTGTAGTCTTTCGGGTGGATCAGATTCAGGTGGTAATCGCTCCGCCGAATGAGAACATCTTCCCCTTCCTGAATCGGCAGCGCTATCTGGCTGTCGCAGCTGATCTCAAGATCGTTGCGGCGGTGCGAGAAGCGCAGGCGGATAGTACTGTTGCTGTTAATCACCAGCGGGCGCGCCGACAGGGTATGCGGGAACATCGGTACCAGGGTTATGGCGTCCAGCGATGGCGTAAGAATAGGGCCGCCGGCTGAGAGCGAGTAGGCGGTTGAGCCGGTTGGGGTTGAAATAATCAGCCCGTCAGAACGCTGGGAGAAGGCGAAGGTCTCATCGATATAGACTTCAAATTCAATCATGTGTGCGACTTTGCCCGGGTGTAATACCACTTCGTTGATCGCGGTGCTGATGCGTTTCTGGCAATTTTGCTGGCACACCTGGGCTTCCAGCAGGAAACGTTTTTCGGCAATGTAGTTGCCGTCCAGCACGTCGGCAAGCTGCTGGTGGGCGTTATCCGGGTCGAGGTCAGTAAGAAAACCGAGGTTGCCACGGTTAATGCCGATGACGCTAATGTCATAGCGCGCCAGCGTGCGTGCCGCGCCAAGCATATTGCCATCACCGCCAACCACTACCGCCAGATCGGCTTTGAGACCAATTTCCGCCAGCGTCCCGGTTTTCACGTTATCGAGTTTCAATTCCTGGGCTATCTGGCGCTCAACAATGACATCGTAGCCTTTAGTGCACAGCCAGCGATAGAGCATTTCATGTGTCGTCAGGGCCGTCGGGTGACGGGGATGTCCTACAATACCGATACACTTGAAATGATTGTTCATTTTCTGAATGTCCTTGTGCCGAAGATTGATGACAATGTGAGAGCTTCCCTTGAAACCCGGAATCTTATCCCCATAATAATCCAGGTTAGCGAGATGATTGTGAAAAAACGCGGAGAAATTCATGAGTAGTAAAGAACAGAAAACGCCTGAGGGGCAATCCCCGGAAGAAATTATCATGGAACAGCACGAAGAAGTTGAGGCGGTTGCACCAGACGCTTCTGCTGAACAGGTGGATCCGCGCGATGAAAAAATTGCGAACCTTGAGTCGCAGTTAGCGGAAGCCGAAACCCGCGAGCGCGAAAGCGTCCTGCGCGTGAAGGCAGAAATGGAAAACCTGCGTCGTCGTACTGAAATCGACGTCGAGAAGGCACACAAATTCGCGCTGGAAAAATTCATTAACGAACTACTGCCGGTGCTGGATAGCCTGGACCGCGCGCTGGAAGTGGCTAATAAAGACAGCGAAGCGATGGCGGGGATGGTTGAAGGTATCGAACTGACCCGTAAGTCGATGCTGGACGTGGTGGCTAAGTTTGGCGTGCAGGTTGTTGCGGACATCGATGTCCCGATGGATCCGAACGTTCATCAGGCGATTGCGATGGTTGAGTCTGATGAAATTGCTGCCGGCAACGTGCTGATGGTAATGCAAAAAGGCTATACCCTGAACGGTCGTACCATTCGCGCTGCGATGGTTTCCGTTGCAAAAGCGAAGGGCTAACTTTCGCTTTTACCCTCTCCCCATCCGGGGAGAGGGTATTGATTAATCCGCCACGCTCTCGCGAATCGGTCTTATCGGGTTAACCTGAACCTGCTTAATCACATTATCCTGCACGTCGAGAATATCGATATCGTAATGCGCGATACGCACTCGCGTACCTGCTGCCGGGATCTCTTCCAGCGCTTCGACAATCATACCGTTAACGGTCCGCGCTTCATCTTCCGGTAAATGCCAGTTGAAGGCTTTATTCAGCTCGCGCACGTTGGCACCGCCGTCAATAATCACCGAGCCATCGTTCTGCGGATTGACCTCTTCGGCAAGCGAGGGGGACATCGAGGTGGTAAAGTCGCCAACAATCTCTTCGAGAATATCTTCTACCGTCACCAGCCCCTGAATATCGCCGTATTCGTCAACGACCAGGCCCACTTTCTTTTTGTTGCGCTGAAACTTCACCAGCTGCGTGCTGAGCGGTGTACCTTCCGGAACAAAGTAAATTTCATCGGCAGCCCGCAGCATCACTTCTTTGGTGAACTCCTTTTTCTCCGTCATCAGGCGGTAGGCTTCGCGTACGCGGAGCATGCTGATGGCGTCGTCTAATGAGTCGCGGTAAAGCACGATGCGCCCATGCGGGGAGTGGGTCAGCTGGCGAACGATAGCTTTCCAGTCGTCGTTGATGTTAATGCCAACAATTTCATTGCGCGGCACCATGATGTCATCAACGCTGATTTTTTCCAGATCCAGCACCGACAGCAGCATATCCTGGTTACGACGGGAGATTTGCGCGCGGGATTCGTTAACGATAGTCCGCAGCTCATCTTTGCTCAGCGCGCTGCTGATGGTGATATCGGTTTTAATGCCCATCATGCGCATCAAAATGCGGGTGATGAGATTCAGCAGCCACACCAGCGGCATCATCAAAATTTGTAATGGCGCGAGCAGGAAACTGCTCGGATAGGCGACCTTTTCCGGATAAAGCGCGGCGATAGTCTTTGGTAGAACTTCGGCGAACACCAGTACCACGAAGGTGAGTACGCCGGTGGCGATAGCGACACCTAAGTCACCGTAAAGACGCATGCCGACGATGGTGCCAAGCGCTGACGCCAGGATATTGACCAGGTTGTTACCAATCAGCACCAGGCTGATTAAACGGTCGGGCTTTTGCAGCAGTTTTTCAACGCGACGCGCCCGACGGTCGCCCTGTTTCGCCAGGTGACGCAGGCGGTAGCGGTTTAGCGTCATCATGCCGGTTTCAGAACCGGAGAAATAGGCGGAAATGACCACCATGATGATCAGAGTGACGATCAGCGTGGTGGTTGAAATATGTTCCAAGAGAGGTCCTTAGTACTTAGCTCACAAACTGTTGAATGACGCGACTACCGAAGTAGGCGAGCGTCAGGATGCCGGCACCGGCAACGTTAAACCAGACAACCCTGCGTCCACGCCACCCTTCATGATAGTGGCCCCACAACAACACGATATAGACGAACCAGGCGATGATGGAAAGGACGGCCTTATCGATATTTTCCATGCTAAAGAGGTTATGCATGTAAAACAGGCCGGTACACAGCGTCAGGGTAAGCAGTACGACCCCAACCTGGGTGATGTGAAACATTTTGCGTTCGATAACCATCAGCGGCGGCATTTCATGGCTAAACGCCAGCTTCTTATTCTTGAGCTGGTAGTCAATCCACGCCAGCTGCAGCGCGTAGAGCGCGGCAATGATAAGCGTCGCATAAGAGAACAGGGACAACCCGATATGCACCATCATTCCCGGCGTAGCTTCCAGATGAGTAATGAACTCATTGGGCATGAAAGTGGCGAACGCGAGGTTTATCAGCGCAAAGGCATAAACGATGGGCAGCAGCAGCCAACCGCGATTGCGCGAGGCGACGATAGTCATCACCGTACAGATCATCAGACTGACTAGCGAACCGACGTTCAACAGGCTGAGGTTCTGCCCACCTTCGCCGCCGGGCAGAATACGCGCTTCCAGCGCGAACGCATGGCACACCAGCGCAATGGTGGCGGAGAGAATTGCCATACGCCGCCAGCCGCTGTTTTTTTGCAGCAGGCCGGGGATGATCAGCGCCAGGCTGATGGAGTAGGCAACAAGCGCGAGCAGGGCGAAAACAGGCATAAAGAGTCGGCAGTCGTCAAATAGAAGAAAGAGATGCAGTATATACGCAAAATCCGTCGAGTTGTATCAAGGTGCATAGCCTGGTTAAAGGATGATGCATATAGCGTTACGTGATGTCAGCGTCAACCGCAGCATCACAACTCGGCCGGTGTCGTGTTATACTCGGGCAAATTTCCGTTTTTTTGTCGCGTTAGCGACTCACCGTTTCCACCCCAGGCGAGAGACAATGTTTGATAATTTAACCGATCGTTTGTCGCGCACGCTGCGCAACATCAGTGGCCGTGGACGCCTTACTGAAGACAACGTAAAAGAGACGCTGCGCGAAGTGCGCATGGCGCTGCTGGAGGCTGACGTTGCGCTGCCGGTAGTGCGTGATTTTATCAATCGCGTAAAAGAAAAAGCGGTTGGTCATGAAGTTAACAAAAGCCTGACCCCAGGTCAGGAATTCGTCAAAATCGTTCGTAGCGAACTGGTTTCGGCGATGGGCGAAGAGAACGAGACCCTGAATCTGGCGGCTCAGCCACCGGCCGTTGTGCTGATGGCGGGCCTGCAGGGTGCGGGTAAAACAACTAGCGTCGGTAAGCTGGGTAAATTCCTGCGCGAGAAGCACAAGAAAAAAGTGCTGGTGGTTTCAGCTGACGTTTATCGCCCTGCGGCGATCAAACAGCTGGAGACGCTCGCCGAACAGGTTGGCGTGGATTTCTTCCCGTCCGACGTCGGTCAGAAGCCTATCGACATCGTTAATGCGGCGCTGAAAGAAGCGAAGCTGAAATTCTACGACGTGCTGCTGGTGGATACCGCCGGTCGTTTACACGTAGATGAAGCGATGATGGATGAAATCAAACAGGTTCACGCGGCGATTAAGCCGGTGGAAACCCTGTTTGTCGTTGACGCCATGACCGGTCAGGATGCGGCGAATACGGCGAAAGCCTTCAACGAAGCGCTGCCGTTAACTGGCGTGGTGTTAACCAAGGTCGACGGTGACGCCCGTGGCGGTGCCGCGCTTTCTATTCGTCACATCACCGGTAAGCCGATTAAATTCCTCGGCGTCGGCGAGAAAACCGAAGCGCTGGAGCCATTCCACCCGGATCGTATTGCTTCGCGTATTCTCGGCATGGGTGACGTGCTGTCGCTTATCGAAGATATCGAGAGCAAGGTTGACCGCGCGCAGGCTGAAAAGCTGGCGACCAAGCTGAAAAAAGGCGACGGTTTCGATCTGACCGACTTCCTTGAGCAACTGCGCCAGATGAAAAATATGGGCGGTATGGCCAGCCTGATGGGTAAATTGCCGGGCATGGGCCAGATTCCTGACAACGTCAAATCGCAGATGGACGATAAAGTGCTGGTGCGTATGGAGGCGATTATCAACTCCATGACGTTAAAAGAGCGCGCTAAGCCGGAAATCATCAAAGGTTCCCGTAAACGTCGTATCGCCCAAGGCTGTGGCCTTCAGGTGCAGGACGTGAACCGTCTGCTGAAGCAATTCGACGACATGCAGCGCATGATGAAGAAGATGAAGTCGAAAGGCGGCATGATGAAAATGATGCGTGGTATGAAAGGCATGATGCCACCAGGATTCCCGGGTCGTTAATCCGTTATCCCACATTGATGTCGGGGTGCGCTGGCTATCCAGTGCGCTCCGCTCATGGCGAACACGCCAACTTCACGCTGTCTATTACGGTAACGCCCTGGTTATCGTGCAGTAAAAGACAGATGTTGATTGCAATTTCCCCAGAAATGAGTAAAATTTTCGGGCTTTTAATATGACACCGGGCCCCCTCCCTCGATGGGGCCCGGTTGTTCTATTCACACAAGAGGATGTTATGGTAACTATTCGTTTAGCACGTCACGGCGCTAAAAAGCGTCCGTTCTACCAGGTTGTTGTTACTGACAGCCGTAACGCACGTAACGGTCGCTTCATCGAGCGCGTTGGCTTCTTCAACCCAATCGCAAGCGAAAAAGAAGAAGGCACTCGCCTGGATCTGGATCGTATCGCTCACTGGGTTGGCCTGGGCGCTACTGTTTCCGATCGCGTAGCAGCGCTGATCAAAGCCGCTAATAAAGCAGCTTAATCTGTCACGGTGGTCATGATGAGCAAACAACTCGCCGCAAAAGCACCTGTTGATCCGATTGTATTGGGCAAAATGGGTTCTTCCTACGGTATCCGTGGTTGGCTCAGAGTGTTTTCCTCCACCGAGGACGCCCAAAGCATTTTTGACTATCAGCCCTGGTTAATCCAGAAGGCGGGTCAGTGGCAGACCGTTGAGCTGGAAAGCTGGCGCTACCACAATCAGGATATCGTCATTAAGCTGAAAGGCGTTGACGATCGTGATGCCGCGAATCTGCTGACGAATTGCGAAATTATCGTTGATTCATCACAGCTGCCGGCGCTGGACGATGGAAGCTACTATTGGAAAGACCTTATGGGCTGCCAGGTAGTAACCACTGAAGGCTACGGTCTCGGTAAAGTCATTGATATGATGGAAACCGGGTCGAATGACGTTCTCGTCATTAAGGCAAACCTGAAAGATGCATTTGGCATCAAGGAACGTCTCGTACCGTTCCTCGATGGGCAGGTTATCAAGAAAGTCGATCTCACTACTCGTACTATCGAAGTAGATTGGGATCCTGGTTTTTAAATCTCCGGATAAACGGTAAAAGACGGCGCTATGTGGATTGGCATAATTAGCCTGTTTCCTGAAATGTTCCGCGCAATTACCGATTACGGGGTAACTGGCCGGGCAGTAAAAAATGGCCTGCTGAACATCCAGAGCTGGAGTCCTCGTGATTTCGCTCATGACCGGCACCGTACCGTGGACGATCGTCCTTACGGCGGCGGACCGGGGATGTTAATGATGGTGCAACCTTTGCGGGACGCCATCAATGCAGCAAAAGCCGCGGCAGGTGAAGGCGCGAAGGTGATTTATCTGTCACCTCAGGGACGCAAGCTTGATCAAGCAGGCGTCAGCGAACTGGCAACGAATCAAAAATTGATTCTGGTGTGTGGTCGCTACGAAGGTATTGATGAGCGCGTGATTCAGACCGAGATTGACGAAGAATGGTCTATCGGCGATTACGTTCTCAGCGGTGGTGAGTTACCGGCAATGACGCTGATCGACTCCGTTTCCCGGTTTATTCCGGGTGTACTGGGTCATGAAGCTTCAGCAATCGAAGATTCGTTTGCTGATGGGTTGCTGGACTGTCCACACTATACTCGACCTGAAGTGTTGGAAGGGATGGAAGTACCGCCAGTTCTGCTGTCGGGGAACCATGCCGAGATACGTCGCTGGCGTTTGAAGCAGTCGCTGGGCCGCTCCTGGCTTAGAAGACCTGAACTTCTGGAAAACCTGGCTCTGACTGAAGAGCAAGCAAGGTTGCTGGCGGAGTTCAAAACGGAACACGCACAACAGCAACATAAACATGATGGGCTGGTCTAAGACCCCCAAATATCAGTTTACCCAGGATAAGAGATTAAATTATGAGCAACATTATTAAGCAACTTGAACAAGAACAGATGAAGCAGGACGTACCTTCATTCCGTCCGGGTGATACCGTGGAAGTGAAAGTATGGGTTGTTGAAGGTTCCAAAAAACGTCTGCAGGCATTTGAGGGCGTGGTTATCGCTATTCGTAGCCGCGGTCTGCACTCTGCATTCACTGTTCGTAAAATTTCCAACGGCGAAGGCGTTGAGCGTGTCTTCCAGACTCACTCTCCGGTAGTTGACAGCATTGCTGTTAAACGTCGTGGTGCTGTACGTAAAGCTAAACTGTACTACCTGCGTGAGCGCACCGGTAAGTCTGCTCGTATCAAAGAGCGTCTTGGCGCTTAAGCGACATCCGTGTGAAAAAGGGCTAGCCGCAAGGCTGGCCCTTTTTTTATCGCCAAAAGCACCCCGCATTAACATCTTGCTGATAAATCATTTACAATACTCCCGGTTATTGGGAGGGGTGAGTGAGCAAAACGGCAATCAACATAGCAGCACTGAAACGGCGGGCCGCATGGCTTGCGCTGTGTGCTATGGCGCTGATTATCTTTGCTCCGCTAGTTTCCATTTCATTGCAACAATCGCCGATGAACGCGATGCCCGGTATGCATCATGAAATGAGTATGCCGATGACCGCCCATCACTCTTCTGTTCCTGAGACAATGCCCATCGACCACGGTGAGGCCTGCGGCTACTGCGTACTGTTAACCCACGTTCCTGGCCTGATACTGGCACTCTGCGTACTGTTATGCGCGTTGTTATTGCGCATTTCTACGCCATCTTTCCCGCAGGTAGTAGCCCGCTGGTCTGAGTTTCCCTGGCTATTTCCCGATACCCGCGCACCGCCGCTGTCGTCTGCTTTCTCCGCTAACTAACGATAAATAACGCCTGAGCGTTACGACTCTTTTCGCCTATATAAAGGAAAAGTATGACAACCTGCACCTCGCGGGCGGCCTGGACGCACCTGTTGCGCCGCCTGCATTTTTTTATCGGCCTGTTTGTTGGGCCATTTATCTTTGTTGCTGCGCTGACCGGCACGCTGTATGTGGCGACGCCGCAGCTGGAAAATGGGATCTACAGCCAGGCTCTGCACGGCAGCGTTGAAGGCGAGCGCCATTCTCTAGCTGAACAGATTACGGTGGCTGAACGAGTGCTCTCGACGCCACTGCGGTTGAGCGCGGTACGCCCGGCGCTGGAGCCCGGAGAAACCACACGGGTGATGTTCGCTGACCCGTCGCTTGGCGAATCGGAAAACCGTGCCATCTTTATCGATCCCGTTACGCTGGCAGTCAAAGGTGATATGACGGTCTATGGCACCAGCGGGATATTGCCGCTACGCCAGTGGATTGATTATGCTCACCGTTCGCTGCTGCTGGGGGATATCGGCCGGTTGTACAGTGAGTTGGCCGCTTCGTGGATGTGGATTGCAGCACTCGGCGGTATTGTCCTGTGGGCCTTTACCCGGCCAAAACGGCGCATCAAAAATCGTCTGCAAAATACCCGCCGGGTTCACGTTACGCTCGGCTGGTGTCTGCTGGCAGGAATGTTGCTGTTCTCGGCGACCGGGCTGACCTGGTCGCAGTGGGCGGGGGGCAACGTGGATAAAATGCGTGCGGCGTTTAACTGGCTAACGCCACAGGTGAATACCCAGCTGAACGGCGCTGGCACGATGGTAATGGATCCTCACGCCGATCATCACGGTCATCATGAAGGAATGACCATGAGTGAACCGCCGATCGCACTCGATCGGATTGATGCGATCCTGAATCTTGCACAGCATGCGGGTATTGCCGCTACGCATCTGGAGATCCGCCCGCCGAAAAGTGACGAGCGCGCCTGGACGGTAACGGAGATCGACCGTCGCTGGCCGACACAGGTCGACGCGGTAGCCATCGATCCTCATTCTATGGATGTTATCGACCATACCCAGTTTGCTAGCTTCCCGCTGATGGCCAAACTGACGCGTTGGGGCGTTGATTTCCACATGGGCGTGTTGTTTGGCCTGCCGAATCAACTGCTGTTGATCGCGTTTGGGGTGGCGCTGTGTATGGCGATTGTGATGGGGTATCGTCTATGGTGGATTAAACGTCCGGCGCAACCGCAAATTAGCCCGCTGCAGACGCTGACGCATAGTTGGCTAGGACTGTCGTTGCCCGCACGGTTTGTGACCCTGCTGCTTGCGGTCATTTGCGGGCTGGCGTTGCCGGTGATGGGTGCGAGTCTGGTGCTGTTTATTCTGTGCGATTGGTTACGCTGGCGTACTGCAGCCAGCGCGTCATTCGCCGAATCATCCGCTAAGTGACCTTACGGCGTGCTGATAACCACTGCAACCCGGCGGTTTTCAGCACGTCCCTGGCCGGTGCTGTTGCTGGCGACAGGGTATTTTTTGCCTAATCCGCGTGTGGTGAGGTTACTGCGCGGAATATGGGCTCCTTTTGCCCAGGCGTCGGCAACGGCATTTGCGCGTTTGAGCGAGAGGGCTTCGTTATAGCCATCTTCACCGTAGTTATCCGTGTGGCCATCCATCTGCGCGTGGTTCAACCCTGTTGCCGCCAGACGTGACGCCATGGTCTCGATCTGCGTTTCACTTTCCGGTTGCAGGGTGGCTTCATTTTTATCAAACAGGATCTTAGCCGACAGGCCCAGCGACCAGTCGCCGTTTGATTCATTAAAACCGTAAGATTGCATCGCGGCGATCTGTTCAGGCGAGAATTTGCCCTTTGGTGGCGTTTGACAACCCGAGAGGACCAGTGATGCCAGTAAAAGTGGTGCAAAGTATCGCTTTAACATTTCGTATTCCCTTCTAGCCTATTGTTTTAGTTCGCTGATTTTTTGCCTGATACATATTGTGGTCAGCTCTCTCCAGCAACGTTTCCAGCGAGTTGTTTTCCCACGCTAACGCGAAACCGATACTGAGTGACATTGGCGTGTTGTGTCCGTTGTGGAGATCAAACGGGCGGCTAAATTGCTGTTTCAGAGCTGCGCAAATATGTTGTACATCAAGTTCAGAATGGACGCCGGATACCACCATTGCAAACTCGTCGCCGCCAAGACGATATGATTGGTGACGTATACCGCCGAACGCGATCATCCTGCTGGCGACTTCGATGAGTACGCTATCGCCCGCAGCATGCCCCCAGGTATCATTGATCTGTTTAAAGTTGTCACCATCGAGAAAAAGCAGGGCGGAGTGGGTTTTTGCCACAGAGTCATTCATTAACGCCGCAATGTTATTGCTGAAGGCTGCACGGTTCGCGAGGCCGGTGAGAGAGTCATGCATGGCGGTACGCATCAATTGGGCATTCTTCTCCTGCAGCCTCAACTGCCACTCTTCCATTTCATCCAGCAGGCTGTTGAAATCTTCACCAAAGCGATGAAATTCTTCGATACGTCCTTCTTTTACCCGCCGAGAGAAGTTGCGATTCTTACGGGCGTCATGAACCACATCGGTGATGTTTTGTATCTCTTCGACCATGCCATGATGCAGGGATCGCGTAATGGTGAGCGCAATGACCGAAGCAAAAAGAATGCAGCCGGTGAGTACGGCGAATGACATCCAGATGAAGTGGCCGATCAGGGTATCGCGCGCAGCCAGGCGAATTTCACCGACAGGCTGGCCGTTATGCATTATTGGCTGGGAAATGGGGACCGGGAACAGCCAATGGCTGACCAGCGCACCCAGCGTATCGCTACTGTCCTCTGGATTCCACACCCAGGATGCAAACTGCTTTTCATGTATGTCGAACACATTCGCCATGGCAAATTGCCCCTGCTTACCCAGGGTAGCAAGCGTTTCATTAGCGGCTTGGGGATCGTTGAAAACTAGTGCGGCTTCAAGAGTATGACTCATGGACGCGCCGGTTAATTCGAGATTTTTCTGCGCGTATTGTTTTAATGTCACCACCGAAGCAAAACACAGCAAAAGCCATATAAGCGTCATCGTCACGATGACGCTTATGATATTGATGCGTCTTAACGTTTTTTTAAACGTAGGGCGCGGCGTGTAAGCGGTGTCCTTATTCATGCTGCTTATTCCTTGCGAGCATTAATACATCCGGATTGACTCTTACACCACTGCGAGACAGCGCATCCAGATTGACGGAGAATCTGATCCGTTGTTCATCGGTTATTAAGCAAAATGCGCTGCCAATAATGCATTCCGGGTTGTGTTCAGAGATTAATAGCAACGCCCGATGATATTGGTTGATTAATTCAACTTGCCTGGCAGGGGATTCAGTGCCGAAATAAATACCATCGCAACTGGCGGCCAGGGCATCTTGAGGAGTATGGACAACCACGGGAATGTAAGGCAGCAAACTTTGCTCATCGACAGTGCTGAGTGCCTGCAGATATCGGGAGGTGGCAAAAATACAAAGCTTAGGCGCCCCGGAAATCGAAGGCCAGCGGGTGTAGCTCACAATGCCTGACACAATCGAACGTACCGATTTATCAGTTTCAGCGAGGCGAGCAGCAGTCGCCGGGGCCAGCATCAGAGATAGCATCAAAACCAGAGTCAGTCGGAGTAAAGAGATCAAGATTGAATTTCTCACGAGAATCCGCCATACCGCTCTGGAAATAGTTACCCTGGAGAGATTTTGGGTAATGCTGCCAACTTACTGATTTAGTGTATGATGGTGATTTTAAGGTGCTTGCGTGGCTTCCATTTCCATCAGATGTCCTTCCTGCTCCAC
>NZ_JBEFLV010000032.1:0-36633 GCF_040149365.1 Kluyvera huaxiensis | reverse complement strand
AGACGGCGAACGCAGTGAGCTGGCTGCCCGTCAGGGCGAGCAAAGCGAGTCAATCCCCGCCTCACCGCCATATTTTAAGAAGAGCTCGTACGCAAATACGGTTTTTTTTTCGCATGCTGCACGCCCCGACGGAGTGAGAAACCCGGCTTCATAGCAGAAAGCCGGATCCTGGCTCTAAAATAGCGCTTCTACAATCAAACTCCCCCCTGCACCGCAATCCTATCTGCCACCTGTTCGGCCAGCCGGAGCCTCTCCGCCGTCAGCGGGGCGTCGATACGGATTTTTAGCTGCCCCACCACGCGTCCTTGAATAGGCTCACAGCTGCTATAAACAAGCCTGCTCCGTCCACCCAGCACGCCAGCAATATCCCGCAGGTTTGGCTCCAACCCGTTAGCACCGTTGAAATGCAGCGTTACCAGCTGCTGGCCTTCGGTAAGCAGTTCCGCATTCTCCGCTCGCCCGTGATGCAATGTGCCCAGCATCCCTCGGGTGACTTCATGCTGAGGATCGCCAAACACCTGCCACACTGCGCCCTGCTCAACGATCTGGCCTTTTTCCAGCACCGCCACCTTATCGCATAGCGTGCGGATCACATCCATTTCATGGGTAATCAGGATAATCGTCAGCCCCAGGCGCTGGTTAATCTCTTTAAGCAAGCTCAGCACCGCCAGCGTATTTTCCGGATCCAGCGCAGAAGTGGCTTCATCACAGAGTAATATTTCCGGCTGAGTCACCAATGCCCGCGCAATGCCGGTACGCTGTTTTTGTCCCCCAGAAAGCCGGGAAGGCCAGCTATCGCGTAACGACTCCAGCCCCACCAGCCGCAAAATATCATCGACGCGGCGACGGCGTTCGGCGGCGGGAATACCCGCCATCCGCAGCGGTAGCTCCACGTTCTCAGCCACCGTTTTGGTCGACATCAGATTGAAATGCTGAAAAATCATCGCCACCCGGCGGCGTAAATCACGTAATTGTCCATGACCTCCGCCATTTATCGCCACGCCGTTAATGGTGATGTCGCCCTGGTCGGCGCTCTCCAGGCGATTAAACAGGCGCAGCAGGGTCGATTTCCCCGCACCGCTGCGGCCAATAATGCCAAAAATCTCACCGGCCTGAATATCCAGGCTGATGTCCTGCAACGCCTGAACGCCATTGGGATACGCTTTGCTGATGCCGTTAAGCCGAATGTGAGGATGCTGCGTCATCGCTTGTGCTCCTAAAAACCAGGGACAATTTTTCCCTGATAGCGGGTCAGGATAAACTGACGCACCGCGTCTGAATTCAGCGCCTTTGCCAACTTCTGAATGCCAGGGTCGTTAATATTGTCCGGGCGAGCCACCAAATATTCGACGTACAGACTTTTGCCTTTTTCCACAATCAGCGCCTTGTCGGTATCAATGCCTGCTTCCAGCGCGTAGTTGGCGAAAATAAACGCCAGATCCACCTGACTCACCGCGCGTGCCAGCATCGCCCCTTCGAGCGGGCGAATCTTGAAGTGATGCGGATTACCGGTAATGTCTTTTTCCGCCGACTGCGGATCTTGCGGGTTCTTCAGCGTAATCAACCCAGCTTCGGCCAGCAGCACCAGCGCGCGCCCGGTATTCACCGGATCGTTGGGGATCGCAATCGTCGCGCCATCCGGAAGATCTTTGATGCTTTTATATTTGGTCGAATAGGCACCAAATGGCTCAATATGCACACCCACTACCGGCACCAGATTGGTGTGTCGCGTCTTGTTATAATCATCAAGGAACGGGCGATATTGATAGTAGTTGGCATCAAGATTCTTCTCCGCCAGCTGCTGGTTAGGCTGGATAAAGTCGTTAAAGACCTTAACCTTGAGATCGACGCCCTCTTTCGCCAGCACCGGTTTCACAAACTCAAGAATTTCGGCATGGGGAACCGGCGTCGCCCCCACCACCAGCGTTTCATTGGCAACGGCGGAAAGAGAAAACAGCGCCAGCAGCCCGGCAATCACAGTTTTTTTCATCGTTTTATCCTGTTGATATTCTTATTTACGGCTCATTCGGCGTACCAGACGGTCGCCGCTCATTTGTAAAACCTGTACCAGCGCAATCAGCAACACCACCGTGACCGCCATGACGTCGGTTTGAAAGCGTTGATAGCCAAAACGGATGGCCAAATCCCCCAGCCCACCGCCGCCAATGACCCCGGCCATCGAGGTGTAGTCCACCAGCAATGGCGGTGACCGTCACCGCCGCAATCAGCCCGGAACGCGACTCCGGCAACAGGGTGTACCAGATAAGCTGCCAGGTACTTCCCCCCATGGCCCAACTGGCCTCAACCAGTCCGTGATCCACCTCGCGCAGCGAGGTTTCAACCAGACGGGCAAAAAACGGCGCACAGCCCGCCACCAGCGGAGGAATCGTGCCCTGCACGCCCAACGACGTGCCGGTAATCAAGGTCGTCAGTGGGATCATCACAATCAGCAAAATGATGAATGGTAATGAACGCATCACATTAACCAGCAAGGAAAGCACCCGATGTAGCAGCGGCGCATACAGCAGACGCGGCTGCCCCGTCAGATAGAGAATGACACCCAACGGCAACCCAATGAGCACCGTAAAACCCAGCGCCCAGCCCAGCATGGTGACGGTATCCACCCCGGCTTCCGCCACGTCGCCCCAGTCAATTCCGGCAAGAAAAGCGAACATCGTCTCTCCCTAGTTCCAGTCGTGACGAGCGGGACGCTTGCCGTTAAGCACCCAGTTGCCGAGCAGGTGATATTTCCAGCGCACCGGGTCATGCAGCGTATGCACGCGGCCATTGCGCCAGTGACGGTCAAAGTTGTAACGCGGATGCGTTGAGCGGGTACCGCCCAATTCAAACAGCCGTGTCGCTGCCTCCAGAGCGGCTTCGGTGGTAAAGATTTTGGCGCGCGCCACGGCGACAGAAGCCAGCGCCACCGTCTCTTCGCTGAGATCATGCTTGTAGCGGTCCAACACTTTACCCGCCTGCTCCAACAGCGCATCGGCGGCGGCCAGTTTGCTGTCGAGCGCGCCAATCTGATAAATGGTCAGCGGGTCATCGCCTGCCCGCTCCACGCTGGCATCAATCCACGGACGGGCAAACTGATTCACAAAGCTGACCGTGTCATTGAGGGCCGCGCGGGCAATCCCGGAGTCGATAGCCGCCGTGGTGAGCTGCGCAAACGGTCCGGCGAGCGTCGGGGTGTCATACGATTTCCAGCTGGGGATCAGGTTGAACGCCTCGACCGGCAAATTCTCCACCAGCACCGTGCCGCTGGAGGTGGTGCGCTGCCCTATGCAGGCCCAATCGTTGACCACCGTCAGCCCCGAAGAATGACGGGGGACAAACGCGAGCTGGGCGCGCCCATCCTCATCCAGCGCCAGCACCCCCAGCCAGTGGGCATACAGCGAGCCGGTGCAATAGCCTTTACGGCCATTGATTCGCAGGCCATCGGCGGTTTTGGTCAACCGGGTCTGGATATCCTGCACCGTCTTGCCGCCGGTCTCCGACAGCGCGTTAGCAAAGCGATGACCGGCCAGCGCCAGTTCAAAGAAAAATTGCTGCTGTTCCGCACTGCCCTGCAAACGAATATCTTCCAGCAGGCAGTAGTGGTTTTGCGGGATTTGCCCCAGCGCCGGGTCCGCCGTCGAAATAATGGCAATCACCGCCGCCAGCGTGGCCGCAGACACTTCTGCACCGCCAAACCGACGCGGCACGGTAATCCCCCACAGGCCGCTGTTGGAGTAGGTATTGACCACTTCCGGCGGAACAAAACCGCTGAGATCGCGTTCAGAAGCGCCAGTCTGCAGAAATGCGGCAATCTCATGCGCAATACTGATGGCCTCCTCATCGCTGGTAATGCGGTGGGCATGAGGAGCGTGTTGTGTGTAATCTGGAGCGTCCTGGTTTACTGGCATAGCATCGTCTCTTTTCACGTTATCCGTACAATCAATTGCAGGTATCCATCTGATATTTATTCATATCTATTTATGGAATGAATTATCACTTCTTTAACCCATTAGGTTATATGTGTTGATAGCAAGGTTTATGCCAGCTTGATGTGCGTTATTTTTCAATACGTTAGGATTAATGACGAGCGATGGGCAGTATGAAATACAACAACTGAGGCAGCAGGCTGTTGCATTTACAACAGCCAGAAACAACAAAGCCCGGTTTCCCGGGCTTTGCAGAGGTGATAACGCTTAGTAATAGGCATTCAGCGTGCGCTGGCAGAGCGCCGAGCGTACGCAGTCGTCTTTGGTAAAACGTACAATCCCTATCATCTCATCTTCTTCGAAGCGGGCCATCGCATCGCTCAAGCCAGACTGAACGCCGCGCGGTAAATCACACTGGGTGATATCGCCGTTGACGATGACCGTGACGTTCTCCCCGAGGCGGGTTAAAAACATCTTCATTTGCGACGCGGTGACATTCTGAGCCTCATCAAGAATGACCACTGCATTTTCAAAGGTACGTCCGCGCATATAGGCGAACGGCGCGATCTCTACCTTACCGATTTCAGGGCGTAGGCAATATTGCATAAAGGAGGAGCCCAGTCGTTTCACCAGCACGTCATAGACGGGACGAAAATACGGGGCGAATTTCTCCGAAATGTCTCCGGGCAGGAATCCCAGGTCTTCATCAGCCTGAAGAACGGGACGCGTAACGATGATTTTATTAACATCCTTGTGTATCAACGCCTCCGCAGCTTTCGCTGCGCTGATCCAGGTTTTGCCACAGCCCGCTTCGCCTGTAGCGAAGATCAGCTGCTTACTTTCGATAGCATTCAGATAATGGGCCTGAGCTTCATTACGCGGAGTAATTGGCGAGTGGTCGCGGCTGTCCCGCGCCATGCCTATCGCTTCCACGCCACTCATCTGCACAAGCGAGGTGACCGATTCTTCTTCACGTTGTTTGTGGCTGCGTGAATCACGTCTCAGCACACGTTTTGCTTCGCGATGAGCTTTGATCACTGCTTTCTGTCTTCCCATGGATAGCACCTTGAGTTGTTGGTTTACATCACACGCGCTAAGAGCAGCACGATTATGCGCACGAACGTCTGAGGTTTGGCTTCCTTGTAAGCCATAGCAACTGCCTGCCGAAATGATGCCAATGCACGGCTACGCGCAGCAGACATGGCATCGTTTACTACAAGTTGAATTCTGCATGGGGGAAAAATTGGGGTGACGAAATCGCTGCCGGAGATGGGGCCTCCGCGCTGGATGGTGCGGGTTGAGGTACTGCTTAGTCCAATCAAGGACGCTACCATTCGCGATCTCCATAGTGAAACTACATCACTGTCGGGAACTACCGCTCTACTTATTATTTACACCATAGAGCGCAAATCATGCAACATAAAATTTACATAAATATAACTATAGTTCGTAGAGATAGCATCTGACACTTATGTGGCAGTTTTATGTCAATACGGGGAGAAATGAAAAAAAAGTGCTGATTTCTGGCGATATTCTTAAGTGTTGGCAATTCCCGACGGCGCAGCGCCGCCGGGACATACTCACGCTTCCAACAGCGTGCTACCCAAATAGGCCTTTTCAGACGCCGCCCCGGGCAGCACGAAGAAATACCCGCCGCCAATCGGCTTCACGTACTCCTCCAGCGCTTCACCATTGAGCCGCTTCTGCACCGTCAGGAAGCCTTTTTCAAGGTCATGCTGATAGCAAACGAACAGCAGCCCCATGTCGAGCTGGCCGGAGTTGGTCACGCCAAGCGAATAGCTATAGCCACGGCGCATCATCAGGCTGGACTCGGTCTCTTTGGTGCGCGGGTTAGCCAGACGAATATGGCTATCCAATGCAATCACGTCCCCTTCCGGGTCGCGACTGTAGTCCGGCACATCGTGCTCAAGCTTCATCCCCAGCGGCGCACCGCTGTGCTTATCGCGGCCAAAAATGGTCTGCTGCTCTTTAAGCGGCGTACGATCCCAGAACTCGACGTGGAACTGGATAATTCGCACCGCCTGGTAGGAACCGCCCAGCGCCCACGCTGGTTCACCCTGCTCGCGGGTGACCCACACCACCTCGTCCATCAGCGTTTTATTGCTGCCGTCGGGGTTGGCGGTGCCGTCTTTAAAGCCCAGCAGGTTGACCGGCGTCTCTTTGCCCTTGCTGCGCGCCGCGTGGTCGGAGATAAACCCTTCCCGTTTCCAGCGCACGCTGAGCAAATCCGGCGTGTGCTTGATGATATCGCGCAACGCATGAATCACCGTATCCTGGGTATTGGCACAAATCTGCAGCAGCAGATCGCCGTGACACAGGGCGGCATCGAGGGAGTCGTTGGGAAAACGCGTCATTTTTTGCAGCTTTTTCGGTGCCTTATCGGCAAGCCCAAAACGCGTATCAAACAGCGAATGACCGACGGAGAGCGTCATGGTCAGGTTATCCGGGGCGATATAGGCCCCGAGAATACCGGAATCCATTGGCGGCAGACGTGGGTTTGGCGTATCCGGTGCCGGGCCGCCTTTAGTCAGAAACGCAATCCGCTCGGTTAACAAGCGTAACAGACGCTCCAGGTCGCTTTTATCCGCAGCCAGCACGTCAAATGCCACCAGCATCATTGCGGCCTGTTGCGGCGTGAGTACGCCCGCCTGATGTGCGCCATAAAATGGCTGCGTTTCCATGCGGCTATTGGCGTTAGCCGCTGGCGCGTCGCTGGCTTTCGCCGCGTGCGCCATCGGACAACCGCCGGAAATCGCCAGCGCGCCTCCCAGCGCGCCGATCCCTTTTAATAAACGACGACGTGATGGTTCATTCAGGTCGTCAATCTGCTGCTTTGCCATGGTGCTTAGTCCAGACCCAGGATCCCACGCAGCTGCGCCAGATCTTCCGCCAGTGTGGTGATCGGCCCTTTCAGCGCATTGCGGTCAGCGTCGGTCAGTTTGTCGTAGGTTTCATACCCGTCTTTGGTGCGGTACTTCGCCAGAATCGCGTCAACTTTCTTGAAGTTGGCATCGACTTTCGCCAGCAGCGCGCTGTTTTCTTTTTGCAGCTGTGGACGCAGCAGGTCAACAATCTTCTGCGCGCCGTCGATGTTGGCCTGGAAATCCCACAGGTCGGTGTGGCTGTAGCGGTCTTCTTCACCGCTGATTTTGCTTGCTGCCACTTCTTCGATCAGGCCAGCCGCACCGCCGACCACTTTTGATGGTGGGAACGCCAGCTCGCTGATGCGTTTTTGCAGCTCCAGCACATCGGTATTGAGCTGGTCAGCATAGTGCTCCATGCCTTTGACGCTGTTGTCGCCAAACAGCGCTTTTTCCAGACGGTGGAAACCGGTGAATTTCGGATCCGCCGCTTTCTGCTCGTAGTCGTCTTCACGGGCGTCGATGCTGCCGTCAAGATCAGAGAACAGCTCGGCAATCGGTTCAATACGCTCGTAGTGCTGACGGGTTGGCGCGTACAGCGATTTGGCTTTCTCGATATCGCCGGCTTTTACCGCGTCGGTAAAGGCTTTGGTGCCTTTTACCAGTTCAGCGGTTTCGGCGGTCACGTAGGCTTTATAGGCGGTAATGGCGGCACCGAGATCCAGCAGCGCATTGGCTTTTGCCGCATCTTCGGTGGCTTTGCCTTTAACAATCAGCTTGCCTTTCGGGTTGGTCAGCAGGCCGCAGGTCATGTCGTATTCACCCGGCTGCAGGTTAGCGGTCATCTTCTGGGTGAAGCCCGGCGCGATGTTTTCACGCTCTTCCACCACCATCACCCCTTTGAGGATCTCCCACTCCAGCGCCTTCTGGCTATGGTTCTGGATGATGAACTGGGTTTTACCGGCGTTGACGGTAATCGACATCGGTTCACACTGTTTGTCGTTTACCGTTACTTTAACCTGCGGAATATCGGCAGCCTGTGCCATAAACGCGGTCGAGAAGAGTGCGGCAATGCCCGTCTGCAACGCGCTGCGGCGGAAGTTCTTGGTCATGTTCCATCCCTTTCAATAAAGTTTGTAGTCACTAAGCAACCGTTATCAGCCTTATGGGGCGATACGTGATGTTGATGTCGTTGCGCGCGGCGGCCAGAAGAACAGCACCAGCGCAGGAATCAGATACAGGAAATAGACCGCCACTTCGCTGACGCTCGGCGCTTCCTGATAACCAAAGATGCCTTCCAGCAACGTGCCGAAAAGCGAATGCGTCGTCAGGGTGCCGCTCAGGTCGAAAGCGACATCCTGGAAAGCGTTCCACAGCCCGGCTTCATGGAAGGCGCGAATTGCCCCCGCCGCCAGACCTGCCGCCACCAGCAGAATAAACAGGCTGGTCCAGCGGAAGAAGACGCCGAGATTCAGGCGGATACCGCCCCAATACAGCAAGAAGCCCAGCACGATGGCCGTAGCCAGTCCGAGAATTGCGCCCAACGGCGGCCAGATACCGAGATCCTGCTGGAACGCAGCCAACAGGAAGAAGACTGATTCGAGCCCTTCACGCGCCACGGCGAAAAAGACCATCATTATCAGCGCCCAGCCGTGGTTATTGCCCTTTTGCAACGCGTTATCCACCGCCTGCTCCAGCTGTTGTTTGACGTTGCGGGAGACCTTACGCATCCAAAACACCATCCACGTCAGAATGACCACGGCGACGACCGCCACCAGCCCTTCAAACAGCTCCTGCTCTTTTTGCGGGAATTCGCCGGTGGTTTCGTTAATGAAGATACCCAGCCCTAAGCACAGCGCGGCAGCGAGGATCACGCCAATCCACATAACGCCAATCCAGCGACCGCGTTGAGTGCGCTTCAAATAGCTGGCAATCAGGCTGACAATCAGCGCCGCTTCCAGCCCTTCTCGCAACATAATGAGAAAAGGAACAAACATGCAGACATCCTTAAATGTGAAACGCCGTCAACTTTTGCAAAGACAGGTAAATGTGAGTGATAGTGATTATCATTAAGCCAAAAAGAAACACAAGTGAAATGTGTGGGAAATAATGACGAGATGTAAAAGGATAGCGAATAAATAGTTGCGCTAATTATCACTAGCAGACTAAGGCGGGAATACACAAACGCACAATCAGCATAACGCGGGGAGTTGCGCACCCAATTCCGTTCAGATTCGCAGCCGGTTGCGCTCCTTGTTTATCTCATGCCCTATAACCTGAGTGGCGCAAGGGGCGGACAATTGCCCTGCCCCCTGCACCCCCGCGCTCTGGCGGCAGAATCGCCGCTGCGCGGTACCCTCAACTTATGCCTTCCGGCTTCCGGGTCGGGCGCGAGGTAACATCCCTGTAAAACGCGCCCTCAGCCCACATCCCTGTGGGCTGCCCCGGCCTCCAGACAACGCTTCGGCGATTCAGACGCCACCCATGCCGCTGTAGTCTTTTCGCTAAAAGCAAAAATCGAAGTCGCTGGAACCGATGAGTCCCCGCTTGAAATCGGTGAGCCGAGAATGGAAGACAAGGTCAGTACGCCAGGGATGGCGGACTGAGGCGAACCGAGACAGGATGTCGAGTTTCGACGTGCCGCAGGCTGGAGTTCGCAGGCGAACGCAGTGCGAAGCACCGATTTCACCGCGGGGCCGCGGGGATTGCAAAGGGGGGCGCGGCGCCCCCCTTAGCCCGTTCACTGATGCTAATGCTTCATATTCTACAAAACATAAAGTGAACGGAGTTTTATGCTTAACTAACCAGCATTACGCCCTCAGCGGGCTTGAGCTTACTCTTCCTGCAAACGCGACGGCGGTGCCGAGTGATAATGCGCATCCGCTTTAGCAAAACGCTCCTGCATACTGGCCGATGGCGCCTTGCCCAGCAGACTGAACACCACAATCCCGATGCTGCCAAAGATAAAGCCCGGGATGATTTCATACAGTCCCAGCCAGGCAAACTGTTTCCAGATAATCACGGTCAGCGCACCGATAATCATCCCTGCCAGCGCACCGTTGCGGGTCATACGCGACCACATCACCGAGAACAACACTACCGGTCCAAACGCCGCACCGAAGCCTGCCCATGCGTAGCTCACCAGGCCCAGCACGCGGTTTTCTGGGTTTGCCGCCAGCGCAATAGCCACCAGCGCCACCACCAGCACCATAAAGCGCCCTACCCACACCAGCTCTTTCTGGCTGGCGTTTTTACGCAGAAACGCTTTGTACAGATCTTCGGTAATCGCACTTGAGCACACCAGCAGCTGGCAGCTTAAAGTCGACATTACCGCCGCCAGAATCGCGGACAGCAGGATACCGGCAATCCATGGGTTAAACAGAATCTGCGCCAGCTCGATAAACACGCGCTCGGCGTTTTGACTCACCGGGCCTGCCAGCGCAGGGTTGTTCTGGAAGTAAGCAATACCGAAGAAGCCTACCGCCACCGCACCGGCGAGGCAGAGGATCATCCAGGTCATGCTGATGCGGCGTGCGTGGACGATGCTGTGGTGGGAATCTGCCGCCATAAAGCGCGCCAGGATATGCGGCTGACCGAAGTAGCCCAGACCCCAACCCATCAAGGAGATGATAGCCACGAAGTTCAGCCCTTTGAGCATATCCACGTTCTCAATGCTCTTTTGCTTAATCACTTCCAGCGAATCACCCATGCCGCCGACGGCGAAAATAACCATAACCGGCGTCAGGATCAGCGCGAAAATCATCAGGCTAGCCTGCACCGTATCGGTCCAGCTTACCGCGAGGAAACCGCCGATAAAGGTATACAGAATGGTCGCGGCGGCACCGGCCCACAGCGCCGTTTCGTAGCTCATGCCGAAGGTGCTTTCAAACAGACGCGCCCCCGCTACGATGCCGGAAGCACAGTAAATGGTGAAGAACAGCAAAATCACCAGCGCCGAGATAATACGCAGGACGCGGCTATTATCTTCAAAGCGGCCGGTAAAATAGTCCGGCAGCGTTAAGGCGTTATTGTTGGCTTCGGTGTGTACGCGCAGGCGTCCAGCCACCAGTTTCCAGTTGATCCACGCGCCAGCGGTCAGACCGATGGCAATCCAGCTTTCCGAAATACCGGCGATGAAAATGGCTCCCGGCAGGCCCATCAGCAGCCAGCCGCTCATATCAGAAGCACCAGCAGACAGCGCAGTCACGAATGGCCCTAAACTGCGGCCGCCAAGAATATAATCATCAAAGTTTTTGGTGTTACGCCAGGCGAAAAAGCCAATGAGGATCATGCCAAAAATATAAACAAGAAAGGTCACCAACATCGGTGTGCTAATAGTCATTACAGTCTCCAGAATTTAAACCTATCCCGATAGGCTCTTATTTATCGGCAATATCCCAGTTTGCCGTTTTTATCATTGCCGGAACGGGGCAATAATTTGAGGCGACCGTATCCTGACGGAAGCTGAATTTTTTCACAAATGATTTAACACTGCATTTACATTGAATGCATCACTGCAATCAGAGCATTTTTCTATAGGTTGCACTCTCTCACGCTTTTTCAGGTTGCACCACGAATAAGTGTTAAGTAGCGCATAAAATAACGTTTTCCGGCGAGCTTACTGGCGCACTTATCATAAGTTTTGCCATTAACATTCAATTCATTTTTAACCCTGCAACGGACATCACATTTAACACGGTTGCACAAAGTTGCAACATGATGGATATTCCTGTTACGCAATTAAATAAGATAACCAAGCAACAGGAGTAGATGGCATGGGCACCACCACCATGGGTGTTAAGCTGGATGACGCAACCCGTGAGCGCATTAAGAGCGCGGCGACACGAATCGATCGCACCCCTCACTGGCTCATCAAGCAGGCAATTTTTAACTATCTGGAAAAGCTGGAAAATAATGAAACTCTGCCGGAGCTGCCGGCCCTGCTCTCCGGTGCTGCCAATGAAAGCGAAGAAACCGCGCCTGCGGTCGAAGAGAATCACCAGCCGTTCCTTGAGTTCGCCGAACAGATCCTGCCGCAATCCGTCACCCGCGCCGCGATAACAGCCGCCTGGCGCCGTAGCGAAACCGACGCCGTGCCGATGCTGATGGAACAGGCTCGTTTACCCCAGCCGATTGCTGAACAAGCGCACCAGCTGGCCTGGACGCTGGCCGAAAAACTGCGTAATCAGAAAACCGCCAGCGGCCGCGCCGGTATGGTGCAGAGCCTGCTGCAAGAGTTCTCCCTCTCCTCACAGGAAGGCGTGGCGCTGATGTGCCTTGCCGAAGCGCTGCTGCGTATTCCGGACAAAGCCACCCGCGATGCGTTAATTCGCGACAAAATCAGCAACGGTAACTGGCAGTCGCATATTGGCCGCAGCCCGTCGCTGTTCGTCAATGCCGCCACCTGGGGCCTGCTGTTTACCGGCAAACTGGTCTCCACCCACAATGAAACCAGCCTGTCGCGCTCGCTGAACCGGATCATCGGTAAAAGCGGAGAGCCGCTGGTACGCAAAGGCGTGGACATGGCGATGCGCCTGATGGGTGAGCAGTTCGTCACCGGCGAGACCATTGCCGAAGCGTTGGCCAACGCCCGTAAGCTCGAAGATAAAGGCTTCCGCTACTCCTACGACATGCTGGGCGAAGCCGCGCTGACCGCCGCCGATGCTCAGGCCTATATGGTCTCTTATCAGCAGGCCATTCACGCCATTGGTAAAGCCTCTAACGGCCGCGGCATCTATGAAGGTCCGGGGATCTCTATCAAACTGTCTGCCCTGCATCCGCGCTACAGCCGCGCGCAGTATGACCGGGTGATGGAAGAGCTGTACCCGCGCCTGAAGTCGCTGACCCTGCTGGCGCGCCAGTACGATATCGGCATTAACATTGACGCCGAAGAAGCTGACCGTCTGGAGATCTCCCTCGATCTGCTGGAAAAACTGTGCTTTGAACCGGAACTGGCCGGCTGGAACGGTATCGGCTTTGTTATTCAGGCCTACCAGAAACGCTGCCCGTTCGTCATTGATTATCTGATTGATCTTGCCACCCGCAGCCGTCGCCGCCTGATGATCCGTTTGGTGAAAGGCGCGTACTGGGATAGCGAAATTAAACGCGCGCAGATGGACGGCCTTGAAGGCTACCCGGTCTATACCCGCAAGGTGTACACCGACGTCTCCTACCTGGCCTGTGCCAAAAAGCTGCTGGGCGTACCAAGCCTTATCTACCCGCAGTTCGCCACCCATAACGCCCACACCCTGGCGGCGATTTATCAGTTGGCCGGGCAAAACTACTACCCAGGACAGTACGAGTTCCAGTGCCTGCACGGCATGGGTGAGCCGCTGTATGAGCAGGTGGTTGGTAAAGTGGCCGATGGCAAGCTGAACCGTCCGTGCCGTATCTATGCGCCGGTCGGCACCCATGAAACTCTGCTGGCCTATCTGGTGCGTCGTCTGCTGGAAAACGGCGCCAACACCTCGTTCGTTAACCGTATCGCCGACAGCAGCCTGCCGCTGGATGAACTGGTTGCCGACCCGGTGCTGGCGGTTGAAAAAATGGCCCTGCAGGAAGGTGCTGCCGGTCTGCCGCACCCGAAAATTCCGCTGCCGCGCGACCTATACGGCAATGGCCGGGTGAACTCCTCCGGTCTGGATCTGGCCAACGAACACCGCCTGGCCTCACTGTCTTCTTCGCTGCTCAACAGCGCGCTG
This sequence comes from Kluyvera huaxiensis, assembly GCF_040149365.1. Lineage (NCBI taxonomy): Bacteria > Pseudomonadati > Pseudomonadota > Gammaproteobacteria > Enterobacterales > Enterobacteriaceae > Kluyvera > Kluyvera huaxiensis. Next base: position 23,124 of record NZ_JBEFLV010000032.1, on the reverse strand, counting down.
CAAAAATGGTCAGCCAAACCAATGCTTGAGCATCCGGTTGCAGACGGCAACATGATGGCCGTCGTTAACCCGGCTGAACCGAGAGATGTGGTTGGCTATGTCCGCGAAGCCAGCGAAAGTGAAGTGGAACAGGCGCTGGAAAGCGCGGTGAATAACGCGCCAATCTGGTTTGCTACCCCGCCACAAGAGCGCGCTGCAATTCTCGAACGCGCTGCGATCCTGATGGAAGATCAGATGCAACCGCTGATGGGGATTCTGGTGCGTGAAGCCGGGAAAACCTTCAGCAACGCCATCGCGGAAGTCCGCGAAGCCGTCGATTTCCTGCACTACTACGCAGGCCAGGTCCGCGATGACTTCGATAATGAAACCCACCGTCCGTTAGGCCCGGTCGTTTGTATCAGCCCGTGGAACTTCCCGCTGGCGATCTTTATGGGTCAGATTGCCGCCGCTCTCGCCGCCGGTAACAGCGTGCTGGCAAAACCGGCCGAACAGACGCCGCTTATCGCCGCGCAGGGTATCGCGCTGCTGCTGGAAGCCGGTGTGCCGCCAGGGGTTGTGCAACTGCTGCCAGGCCGCGGCGAAACCGTCGGTGCAAAATTAACCGCCGACGCCCGCGTTCGCGGGGTGATGTTCACCGGTTCTACCGATGTCGCCACCCTGCTCCAGCGTAATATCGCCACCCGTCTCGATGCGCAGGGTCGCCCTACGCCGCTTATCGCTGAAACCGGCGGGATGAACGCGATGATCGTCGACTCTTCAGCGCTCACCGAGCAGGTGGTGGTGGATGTGGTGGCTTCCGCCTTCGATAGCGCCGGACAGCGCTGCTCGGCGCTGCGTATTCTCTGTCTGCAGGACGACATTGCCGATCACACGCTGACCATGCTGCGCGGCGCGATGGCCGAATGCCGGATGGGCAACCCGGGCCGCCTGACTACCGATATTGGGCCGGTGATTGATGCCGAAGCCAAAGCGGGTATTGAGAATCACATTCAGGCGATGCGCGCCAAAGGTCGTAAGGTATTCCAGGCCGCACGCGAGAATGCCGATGACAGCCGCGAATGGCAGAGCGGCACCTTTATTCCGCCAACGCTGATTGAACTCGACAGTTTCGACGAGCTGAAAAAAGAAGTCTTCGGCCCGGTACTGCACGTGGTGCGCTACAGCCGTAACCAGCTCGATGCGCTGATCGGCCAGATTAATGACTCCGGCTATGGCCTGACGCTGGGCGTTCACACCCGTATCGACGAAACCATCGCCCAGGTGACCGGTAGCGCTAAAGTGGGCAACCTGTACGTGAACCGCAATATGGTCGGTGCCGTGGTTGGCGTGCAGCCGTTCGGCGGCGAAGGTCTCTCTGGTACCGGCCCGAAAGCCGGCGGCCCGATGTACCTGTATCGTCTGCTGGCAAGCCGTCCGGAAACCGCACTGGCGACCACCCTGGCGCGTCAGGATGCCGGTCAGGTTGTTGATACTCAGTTGAAAACGCTGCTGGAGAAACCGCTGACCGAACTGCAGGGCTGGCTGGCAAATCGTCCGGAACTGCTCACACTCAGTAAGCAATACAGCGAACTTGCGCAGGCCGGTACCCAGCGCGTGCTGCCGGGTCCAACCGGTGAGCGCAACACCTGGACGCTTCTTCCGCGTGAACGCGTACTGTGTATTGCTGATAATGAGATGGATCTGCTGACGCAGCTGGCGGCGGTGCTGGCGGTAGGCAGTGAAGTGCTATGGACCGACGCGCCATTGCAGCGCGAGTTGGCGAAATCGCTGCCAAAAGCAGTGACCGAGCGCCTGCACTTTGCGAAACCAGATGCCGTAATGAACGCGTTCTTCGATGCGGTTATCTACCACGGCGACTCCGATCAGCTTCGTGAACTGTGCGAACTGGTGGCAGCGCGCGATGGCGCTATCGTGTCGGTGCAGGGCTTTGCGCGCGGGGAAACAAACCTGCTGCTTGAGCGTCTGTATCACGAGCGTTCGCTTAGCGTGAATACCGCAGCGGCAGGTGGTAACGCCAGTCTGATGACTATTGGTTAAGTTAGGTGCAATATTCCGTTCACTTTATGTTTTGCAGAACATGAAACAACAGTATCAGTGAACGGGCTAAGGGGGGCGCCGCGCCCCCCTTTGCAATCCCCGCGGCCCCGCGGCGAAATCGGTGCTTCGCACTGCGTTCGCCTGCGAATTCCAGCCTGCGGCACGGCTCAACTCGACCGCCTGTCTCGGTTCGCCTCAGTCCGCCATCCCTGGCGGACTGACCTTGTCTTCCATTCTCCGGCTCACCGATTTCAAGCGGGGACTCATCGGTTCCAGCGACTTCAATTTTTGTTTTTAGCTAAAAAACGGAAGCGGCATAGGTGGCGTCTGAATCGCCGAGGAGTTGCCTGAAGGCCGGGGCAGCCCACAGGGATGTGGGCTGAGGGCGCGGTTTTACAGGGATGTTACCTCGCGCCCGACCCGAAAGCCGGAAGGCATAAGCTGAGGGTACCGCGTAGCGGCGATTCTGCCGCCAGAGCGCGGGGGTGCAGGGGGCGGAGGCAATTGTCCGCCCCCTGCGCGCTCCTTGCGCCATTCAGATTATAGGGCGAGAGATAAATCAGGAGCGCAACCGGCTGGAAAGCTGAACGAAATATCACTTAACCAACTGGCATTACGGCATCTGCAGGTTGTTGTTAAAACATCGACTTGGTAGTCCACACCCGGCTACGCCAACGCCGATACATCAGCATCGCCCGTAACCCCTCATCAATAATATATGCCAGCCACACCCCCACCAGCCCCAGACCGACGTAGATGCCGAGCAAATACGAGAACGGCAGGCTGACAATCCACATCACGATAATCCCGCAGATAAACGGAAAGCGAACGTCGCCGGTAGCGTTGAGGCTACTGATGACAATAATATTGGTCGCCCGTCCAAGCTCCAGCAAAATAGAAAACATAAACAACCGCTTGGTCAGCGCAATGACCTCAAGGTTAACGGTAAACAGCCGCATAATCGGCTCGGCAAACAGATAAATGACCACGCTGATTATCAGCGCCACCATCAGCCCCAGACGCCAGCTTCTTAACCCCTGCTGGTAGGCAGCATCCGTTTCCCCGGCCCCCACCGCCCGGCCAATAATAATCTGCGAAGCCTGACCAATAGAAATAGCAAACAGCGCCACAAACTGGCTTATTGTCGACGCGTAGACCTTGGTAGTCAGCGCCTCGGTGCCGAGAAAAGCGATAATCGCGGTGACCACCAGCTGTGAACCTGCGTAGGATAGATTCTCCCCCGCAGACGGCAAGCCGTAGCGCAATATCGCCCCCAACATCTTGCGCGAACACTGCCGTAATTTGTGCCAGTGAAAGGTATAGCCGATATATTTTCTCAACATCCATGCCGATAACAGCATGCCAATGATGTTGGCAATACAGACGGAGATGCCGACACCGGTGACGCCAAGGCCGAGAAAACTGAGCTTACCGTAAAGAAACAGATAGTTAAGTACGACGTTGACCAGACTTACCGTAATCGGCACTACCATCGCCTGACGCACATAGCCGTGGGTACGCAAAATTGGCAGGATAGAGGAATAAAGGGCGATAACGACCGAAATGCCGCCGATGATGCGAATGAACGGCGAGCCCACCACCACGAGTTGCTCGCTCAACCCGAGCAACCGCAGGAAAGTGTCGCCGAGGAACACGAAGATCAGGCTCATCGCCACGCCGATTAAGAACGCCACCGCCAACCCGTTGGTGATAACCCGTTCCACACGCTTAAAGCGTTTAGCGCCGATAAGCTGCGCCACCACGATCTGCACGCCGACGGTCAGGAAACCGTAGAAGATAACCGAGATGGCTAAAATTTGGTTGGCGACGCCGGTGGCGGCAACAGCCTCATCCGAATAATGCCCCAGCATAAATACGCTGACGTAGCCCAGCATCAGCCGCAGCAGTTGTTCAACAAATATCGGCCAGGCCAGGGTATATAGCCCCAACTTCACCGGAGTTTCCACGCCAGACATCACTGATAATCTCCCTTTATTCACCCAATGCCCGCAGCCAACAGACGATAATCAACCTTCTACCCCAGACGCGTCTATTCGATCGTTGCGTTAGCTTTCATTTTCAGAAAAACGCACGGTGGTTGGAGGAGATTCCGCGGTAAAATCGTGTTATATCCTGAGCCTATCGGGTTTGACTGAATATCTTTGGGGAGTAAATCAATGAAACGTGCATTACCGGCTCTTGCCCTGCTGCTGGCAAGCGGCTCCGCGCTGGCGGACGATTGCGCCAGCGCCAGCACTCAGGCCGATATCAACGCCTGCGCGGCCAACCAGTATCAGGCTGCCGACAAAAAACTGAACCAGACCTGGCAGGATGTGCTCAAGCGTGCCCAGCCCGCTCAGCGCGAATTACTGAAAAAAGCGCAAACCGCGTGGATTACCCTGCGTGATGCGGACTGCGCCTTTATCAGTTCTGGTACCGAAGGTGGCAGCATTCAGCCAATGATTCACAGCCAGTGTCTGGCGGATAAGACCGAGGAGCGCGAAGCGTATCTGGCTTCGCTGCTACAATGCGAGGAAGGTGACCTGAGCTGCCCGCTACCGCCGGCGAACTAACGCACGCGAATACCGTCGATGATGATCCGCTGGACGTTTTCGACGGTCTGCTGGAAGAAGGTTTCATCACGCAGCGTTTTACCGGTAACCGCCTCCACCTGAGTGGCAAAATCCGCATAGTGCTGAGTGGTGGCCCAGATCATAAATATCAGATGGTGCGGGTCGATGGGCGCAAGTTTGCCCGCGTGAACCCACGCGGCGATAATCGCCGATTTATCCGCCACCAGCGCTTTCAAATCCCCGGTCAGTTCATCCATTACCAACGGCGCGCCCTGCAGCATTTCCAGGCAGAACAGCTTAGACGCCTGCGGGTAGTCGCGGGAAACCTCGAGCTTGAGGCGGATATACTCTTTGATAGCCACCAGCGGCGCCAAATCTTCGCGAAACGCCTTCAGCGGCGCCAGCCAGATATCGAGAATTTGCTGCATCACGGCGACGTAAAGCGCCTCTTTAGACGGGAAATAGTACAGCAGATTAGTTTTTGAAACCCCGGCCTGTTCCGCCACCTGCTCGAGGCGCGTGCCGTGGATCCCATACTGCGAAAAGGTATTCAGCGCGGCGGTAAGAATGGCCTGTTTCTTGGCGCTCACCGCCTGCGAACGTTTGCCACTCTTCTTTACTGCATCCTGAGCCATGCGCCCTCTCCTTTTTATTTACGGCATCAATAGCTATTTTGCGGGCTGGCGGCAAAAAAAGAAACCGCCGGGTTAACCGGCGGCTTGGAGAAACGCTAACCTTTCATTCATCGCTAGCTACCGCGGTGACTGCCATGGATATTTTTCCCTCCTTTTTTACCCGCTTCTGAGGCGCGTTGGGGATCGTTTTTAAAATTCCCTCCGCTATGCTGGCCCCCCTTACGACCTGCTTCTGATGCTCTTTCACGGTCTTCGGCAAAATTGCCTGAACCGCCACGATGGTTTGCCATTACTGACCTCCAGTTGAGAGAACGATACAGTGCATTACGTAGATGAAAAGCGTAATCACCCGCACGGTTGCGCAGGTACTGATAAGGGTAGTCGCCACAGAGAGGTGCGGCGGGGATTGGTCATACTTTGTCATATCTGTCGCCTGATTTTAGCCCGGGAGGCGTAACTGGCGACCTAATCGATTATTATGCCGGGGAAAAAACGACGCAAAAAAATGTGTCATTCTGCGTCAGTGGCAAGCGCGCAGACTTACTTCAGAACTCCCAGATATTGACCATCTTTCATCAGCCTCACTTTACCGGTGCGGCGATGAAAAACAATCCGATACGGGCCGTGAATAAACACATCCGCATCCATATTCGACTCCTGTTTGCGCGCCGCTTCGCCATTCACCGTCACCCGCTCACCGACCCGAGTCACCGTCACATCGAAACCCTTATAAACGCGCGGTCTCGCTATCTGCGCATGCTGTTCGACGGCCTGCACGGGCGTCAGAGTACCCACAACCAGGCTCGCACCCACCACGACTGCCGCCACCATCAATTTATTCATCCACCGACCTTCGTTATGACCCTGTGCTCAAGTTAATTTTCGCGTACTCACCCATCGGGGTTGTTGATAACAATCAATCTAATAAATAGTTAATGGTCCGTACTATTTATTAAAATTATCAATATCGCCGTAATTTTCACTCGAAACACAAACTCATTTCGCTCAAATAATAGCCACATCACTGATTTCCTACCTAAAGAGCCCCTTTTTCACTGATTTATTGCCGGTGCAATGCAGCACTCCCCCTATTTGCGACTATGCTTAATAGGGCTTGTTAAATGACCAACCAATTTGACACAGGAGAGTTAAGATGAGTGGAAATGCAAGTGTTCTGGTGCTCTATTATTCGATGTATGGACACATTGAGACGATGGCTAAGGCCGTTGCCGAGGGCGCGAACAAGGTCGATGGCGTAGATGTTGTCATCAAACGCGTACCAGAAACCATGCACGCCGAAGCCTTTGCAAAAGCAGGCGGTAAAGCACAAGCCATTCCCGTTGCGACCCCGCAGGAACTGGCAGATTACGATGCGATTATTTTTGGTACGCCAACCCGTTTCGGCAACATGTCCGGACAGATGCGGACCTTCCTCGACCAAACCGGTGGCCTGTGGGCGTCCGGTGCACTATATGGCAAACTGGCCAGCGTCTTTAGCTCAACCGGCACCGGCGGCGGCCAGGAACAGACCATCACCTCCACCTGGACCACCCTTGCCCACCACGGGATGGTGATTGTGCCTATCGGCTATGCAGCGCAAGAACTGTTTGATGTTTCACAGGTTCGCGGTGGTACACCGTATGGCGCAACAACCATTGCCGGCGCGGACGGTTCACGTCAGCCAAGCCCTGAAGAACTGGCGATCGCTCGCTACCAGGGTGAATACGTGGCGGGGCTGGCCGTCAAAATGAAAAGCAAATAAGTTAGGGAGCAGAATATGCCCACACAAGAAGCCAAAGCACATCGTGTAGGTGAATGGGCCAGCTTACGTAACACTTCACCGGAAATCGCCGAGGCGATTTTTGAGCTGGCAAAATACGATGAGAAAGTCGCGGAACAAATCTGGGAAGAAGGCAGCGATGCGGTTCTTGAGCTGGCCTTCAGCAAAACGGACAAAGACGCGCTGTTCTGGGGCGAGCAAACCATTGAACGTAAAAACGTCTGACTGATAGCGCCCAATGCGCCGACGCACGGATATTCCGGCGTCGGCGTTTTTTATACCCCACGCACAGGCGCGACAAATTCTACGTCGCCACCCGCCGCTGCCAGCGTTTTGCCACCCGCTCCAGCCCAAAGCACAGCAGGTAATAGACCACGCCGATAAAGATAAATATCGCCGTCGGGTAGATTTGCACCCGGTTATTCACCTGCCCCGCCACCGTGGTTAACTCCGGTACATTCACAATAAACGCCAGCGACGTATCCTTCAAAAGCCCAATGAAAATCCCCACCAGCGACGGCAGCACATTACGAAGCGTCTGCGGCAGCAAAATTAAGCGCAGGCTCTGCCCGGCGCTGAATCCCTGAGTTAAAGCGGCTTCAAATTGCCCCTTCGGCAAGGCCTGTAATCCAGCCAGCACCGAGTGCATCACCATCGCCGCGGTAAACCAGGCTAAAGCCAGCGTCACCGTGACCGCGCCCGGCATGTCGCTACCGGTCAGCATCGGCAGCAAATACCACAGCCAGAAGATGACAAATATCAGCGGAATGCCGCGAATAATCTCCGCCCACAGATACAGTAGACGCCGCACGGTACCGGGAAAACGCCACGCCACGCAGGCCAGCAAAATCCCTAGCGGCAATGCCAGCGCACCGGCACCGACCGCCATCATCAGCGTCAGCGCCACGCCGCCGGGTTCGCCCGCCGCCAGCCGTCCCCACAGCAGGTAGTCAAGGTTGTCGTAAATAACCGCCAGATTAGCGTTCATGTTGAATGCCTCCCTGTGCGCCCACCGCGTCGCTCACCCGTTTCGCCTGGCCGACCGGCGTTGGCCCAAGGCGAGTCAGCAGCAGCCCCAACGCCACCCCGGTGAACAGATACAGCACGGTGCCGACGGCAAACGCCTCCAGCGCGTGGGCGTTATAGCTTTCAATCTGCCGCACCTGATAGGTCAACTCGGCAAAACCGATACCGCTGGCAAGCGACGAGAGTTTCATCAGGTTAAGATACTGCCCGACTACCGGCTGCCAGGCGTTAGCCAACCCCTGCGGCAGCAAAACGTGACGCAGTAGTCCCGCGGTGGAAAACCCCTGCGCCAGCGCGGCCTCACGTTGGCCGTTTGGCACGCTCTGCAGCCCGGCGGCCACCTCTTCAATCAAAAACGCCGAGGTAAACACCCCCAGCCCCCACGCCGAGCACAGAAACTCCGGCGTCAGCCACCACACGTTGCCCGGAAGAATTGACCAGTCGTGCGGGTCATTGACGAAATCACGCAGCCCCTGCGGGAGAAAATTCCATGCGGCAAAGTACCAGAACAGCAGTTGCACCAGCAGCGGGGTATTGCGAAATACCGACACCCAGCAGGCGGTGATCCCCTGCCCCAGCCGTCCCCCTGCCAGACGCAGCAGCAGAAATAGCGTCGCCAGCACGCTGGCCAGCACCATTCCGGCAAGCGTCACCCACAGCGTGGTGAGAAAGCCGGAAATAATCCATTGCAGGGGCTGCCCGCTGAGCACCCCCTGCCAGTCAAAATGCATCATCACTCGCTCCGATCCTGATGCAGCGGGTCAAGCACCTTCTGCAGAAAACGGACCGCGCGTGGATGCTGCGGACGGGCAAAGAACTCGGCGGGTGACGCCACTTCTAGCACATCGCCACCGTCGATAAACACCACTCGATCCGCAATTTCACGGGCAAACTGCATTTCATGCGTTACCACGATCATAGTTATCCCGCTGTGCGCCAGCGATTTCATCACCTGCAATACTTCGCCGATCATCTCCGGATCCAGAGCCGAGGTTGGCTCGTCAAAGAGAATGATTTGCGGCGAGGAGGCCAGAGCCCGAGCAATCGCCACGCGCTGCTGCTGGCCACCGGACAACTGGGACGGCATAGCGTCCGCTTTTTCCGCTAGCCCCACGCGGTCGAGCAGTTCCCGCGCCCGCGTTTGCGCCCTGTCGCGCTTCCAGCCGTGAACCGACTCCAGCGCCAGCGTGATGTTCTGCGCCGCCGTCAGGTGGGCATACAGGTTAAATTGCTGGAAGACGAAACCAATACGGCTGCGCAGCTGGCGCAGCGCTTTCCCGTTCAGTTGCCGGGTTGGCTTATCATCGACGAGGATTTCGCCGCCGCTGAGGGTTTCCAACTGATTGATAAGACGGATCAGCGTCGATTTCCCCGAGCCGGAAGGCCCGAGGATCGCCACCACTTCGCCGGGATTAATCGTCAAATCGATGCCGTTGAGCACCCGATGACTGCCATATTGTTTCACCGCCTGGCGGAACACCACGCTGGCGTTGTCCAGATGTGAAAAATCCGCGGCCCTGGCCGCGGAATGAGAGAGTAAAGCCGACAACATATTATTTTGCTTCTATGGTAAAGGAACGCGGCTGCGGGGCTTTGGTTGATGGGCCAAACCAGGCATCATAGATTTTTGCCGCGTCACCGGATTTCTCCAGCACCACCAGCTCGTCATTCACCGCTTTCAGCAGCGCCGGTTCACCTTTTTTCACGCCAACGCCAATCTCTTCTTTACTCAGCAATTCCGGCAGGATCTTGAATTTGGCTTTGTCCGGCGCTTCGCCCAGCAGGCCGGCCAGGATAGTACTGTCCTGAGTGATTGCCTGCACGTTGCCGTTGCGCAGCGCGGTCAATGCCAGCGGAATATCGTCATAGGAGAGCACGCGCGCCTGCGGGAAACGCTGATGCAGCGTCTGCTCGCCGGTGGTGCCTTTCACCGCGCCAATACGCGCTTTGCTGTAATCATCCAGTTTGTCGCCGCCGCTGGCAGGCACCAGGAACTGCTGCCCGGTAACAAAGTACGGGGTGGAGAAATCAATAACCTGTGCGCGCTCCGGGGTAATGGTGATATCGGCGACAATCAGGTCAGCCTTACCGGACTGTAACAGCGGGATACGGTTTGCCGGGTTGGTCGCAACCAGTTCCAGCTTCACACCCAGCGATTTAGCCAGCGCTTTGGCGAAATCCACGTCATAGCCCACCAGCTCGTGGGTTTTGGCATCCACGGAGCCAAACGGCGGGTTGGCGTCAAAGGTGGCAACCTTCACCACGCCTTTGGCTTTGATATCCGCCAGTTGGTCTGCCTGTGCGGTGAATGTGGCGAGCCCGGTTGCCGTCAGGCCCACCAGCAGTGCGAGTTGTGTGAGAGTCTGTTTTGTCTTTGCCATAATTTTCTCGATACCCTGTTTTTGTATTGTCTTTTTACGCTCCCACACAGTCTTGAGCGGAACAAATAACGATTCGTTATTCCTTATAACAAAAAAGGTTATCACCAAAGCAATTGTTATTTAAAGGTAAAACCTCGCCGCTGCCGATAACCTATACGCAAAAATCGCCATTGCTTCGACCGATTTCGCATTTGCAAAAACAATGGATTTACTGCTGAAATAGAGAGGGCTGATGTAAGTAACCAAGTATGATTTCACGCTGTGATTGTTTCTCATCGTTACCAGCGGAAACAATAATCAGCAAGCGTCATCGACGACAAGCAACCTATGATGAACCCGGCAAAAAAGTAGGATTTCTCCCTGTTACTTGAACGTTATGGATGATCAAAATGCTTAAATTTACCCGCACCGCTTTATTGGTTGCCACGCTGGCTGGCGCTACCTTCGCTTCTCAAGCTGCTACCACCACTCCCGCACCATCACAAGACCCGATTGTTCAGCACCTGAAGCTGAGCGATGCTCAGGTTTCCAAAATCAACAGCCTGCACGATCAGATGGTTAAAAACGTCAAAGGTATCTCGCTGAAAGATGTTAAAGACGGGATGATCATCGACATGATCCAGTCCGGTAAATGGGATGAGAGCGGCGTTAAGAAACAGCTTTCTGCATTCAGTAACGTTGACCAGCAGGTACGTTATTACAAAGTGAAGTACTACTTTGATCTGAGCCAGGTGCTGACGCCAGAACAGCGTAAGCAGGTGCAGAGCGATATCGCACAGGCTGCAGCCGAATAAGTTTCCGCATTAACGCGGTGGCGAAATCCACCGCGTTTCACACAGCACCGTCCAGTTATTCCCTCAAGGAACAATAGATACAATCCCAGCGTCGTTCATTCCCCTTCCTCACTGCCATATAGTTTCCCTCAAGTCATAACCACTGAAGGAAACAACCATGAAAAAGAAATCTGTCATCGTCACCGGCGCTTCAAGCGGTATTGGGTTTGCCATCGTTCAGGCCTTTCTGAGCCGGGGTGACAACGTGGTGGCCAATGCCCGTACTCGTTTGGATCTGGAAAAAGCGGCAGAAGAATGGGGTTCGCCAGAAAATTTGCTGCTGGTCGCCGGTGATATTGCGCTGCCCGACACCGCAGAAACCCTGTTCACCGAGGCCGAGGCGCGTTTTGGACAAGTCGATATTCTGGTCAACAACGCCGGGGTATTCATTCCCAGACCGGTCGCCGACTATACCGAGCACGATGTCGACACCATGCTGGCCGTCAATATGAAGGGATTTTTCTACCCCGCTCAAAAGGCGGCAGAGCATATGCGCGCCCATGGCGGCGGCCATATCATGGCGATCACCGCAGCCATTGCCATACAGCCTAATATCGATGTTCCCGCCCTACTTCCTGTCATGGTGAAAGGTGGGCTTAATCATGCGGTGAAAGCTCTGGCGCTGGAACTGGCCGATGCGGGGATCATGGTCAACGCCATTGCCCCCGGGATTATCGCGACCCCGATGCACTCGCAGGATCCGCAAACTCTGGAAGCGCTAAAAAACATGGCGCCAACGCATCAGGTTGGTAACGTGCAGGATATCGTCAATGCCGTGATGTATCTGGCCGACTCGCAGTTCGTCACCGGCACCATTATGGCAGTGGACGGCGGTTCAACGGCGGGCAAGTGGTAATCCGGGGGACATATGCCTTACATCAATATTAAGATCACCGATGAAAAGGTCACTGCGCGGCAAAAAAAGCAGTTGATTGAAGGGGCTACGCTATTGCTTGAACAGGTGTTGAATAAGCCACGGTCTACGACGTATGTGGTCATCGATGAGATCAATACCGACAACTGGGGCGTGGGCGGCGAGACCGTCACCGCGCTGCGCCTTAAAGCGGGGTCGCCATCACCCCAAGTGTGACTCTCGTCGCTCGTCGTATATCATGACATGCGCCCCGCCCGTCGTTAAGGACACCGAACAACTATGACGAAGCGTTTGAACGACATCATGATCAGCAGTATCGATCTGTTTTGCCTTGCCGCAGAGCACCAGAGCTTCACCGTTGCAGCCCAGGCCGCAGGCATTTCCCCTGCGTCCGTCAGCAAAACCATCTCGCGACTGGAAGAGCGTCTGGGTATTCCGCTGTTTATCCGCTCCACCCGGCAGGTCAGGCTGACCGATGCCGGTCGGCAATATGCAGAACAGTGCCGCGCAGCGATGACCTTACTGCACAACGCAGAGCTACAGGCGACCGGGAAACAGGAAGCCCCTTCCGGCACCGTGCGTATCAGCTTGCCTGCCGCCTACGCGCACTGGCGGCTATTTCCCCTGATCCCCCTGTTTCAGCAACGATACCCTCTGGTTAAACTGGAGTTTCACGTCAGCAACCGCTGCGTCAACTTCTCGCGTGATGATTACGATTTAGCTATCCGCGGCAACGAACTGGACGACTCCAGCCTGATTGCCCGTAAACTGGAGGATGCCGAACTGCTGATGGTGGCCTCTCCCGGCTATCTCGGGCAGCATCCACCGCTGAAGAGCCTTGACTGTCTCTCATCGCATCAGTGCATTCAGTTTGTGCTACCCGGCAGCGGGCGACAGGCTGGATGGTTGGTACGTATGGGCGAAAAACAGACAGAAATAACCCTGAAGGGCAATTTGCTCTGTTCGGAAGATTATCTGGCGGGAGTTTCGCTGGCGAAACATGGCGCTGGGATTTATCAGATATATCGTTTTGTCGTCGCTGACGCGCTGGAACGTAATGAATTACAAGAAGTATTGCCTGAAATGAATCGCGCAACACGCCCCTTCTATCTGGTTTACCCGCAAGCCCAGCATATGCCACACAGAATTCGGGTATTCATTGAGTTTATTATCGACAATCTGCGGCAGACTGAGTCTGCTATCGTTGGGCGGGCATAAAACGCACCGCCTAGCCCTGAGTCTCTCTCCCAGGGCCGGGCAGTTCTCATCAGCCAATGACGCCGTCCAGCCACTGGTGCAGGTTTTCCACCGACAGCTGCGCCGGGGCGCGGTCGGTTGGCTGCCCCTGTTTGATGACCAGCAGCGTAGGCAACCCGCGTACGCCAAGGCGGGTGGCCAGTTCCTGATGCAGGTCGGCATCCAGATAGCGGGTTTCCAGCGGCGTAATCTGCCGCGCGAGTTTCTCATGCGCCAGCAGTTGCCAGAGCTTGCGGCAATGCACGCAGCGCTCGGCACCGACAAACAGCAATATCGTGCTTTCGCTCACCAAATCATCCGCCGAGCTGACCGGCGTAAAGGCGCTCTCCGCCACGCGGAATAGCTTAGGGCTGCGGCGCAGGGTATCGTTGTCGGTCGCCACGCATAGCGCATCGGCGCTTTTACTGTACGGTTGCACGCCCGCTACGCGCACCACGCTTTGCGCGGTTCCCGCCGCGGCACCCGGCTGGCGCAGCGTGCGTACATCCACCGGTACGATTGGCGTCTCCTGCGGCAGCGCCAGCTGCGGGATCCAGGCGTAAGGGATACGATAGGCGCGATAGACCATATTGTTGTTCAAGGTCTTGCCCCAGTATGGCGAAATGTATTCCCAGACAATTTCGTGGTCATGCGTGACTTCAAAGATACGCCCGTTCGAGCCTTCGTTAATCAGCGTGTTGCCGTTTTCCAGACGCTGCATATTGCTGATGTACGGGCTGTAGAAACGGTATGAATCGGTCGGCTGCGGCAGATCCGCCTCGTAAGGCGAGTAGCGCCATTCAATGTCCAGCGTCAGCGGGTTAATCTCGAGGATCCGCGAATAGTCGCGCCAGGCGTTTTTCACCCCATCCGCTGAAGCCGGGTTCGGTGCGCCATATCCAGCCCAGCCGCCGTTATCGAAAATCAGGATATTGCCCGCGCCCGGCAGCCCCTGCGGGATCATATGCGCGTGGTGCTGGCCGATAATCCAGCCGATGTGCTTGAGCTCCGGTTTGCTGTAATCCGGGCCAAGCTGCCAGACGATTTTGCCGCTGGGTTTATCGATGATGGCGATAATATTAGACTCGCGGGCGTCCCAGATGATGTTATCGGGATGGAAACGCTCATCTCCCGCGTCATACCATTTATTCGGCCCCAGCGCCGACATCGAGTTGATGTGCATCCAATCGCCCATCCCGCCGCCGCTGGCACGCATGTTGGGATTGTTGTACAACGCAGTCCGCGCCGCATCGTCAAAGCCCAGCTCGTGGAAATGGTCGCTGCAGCGCCACTCCCACACCACGTTCCCCTGCCAGTCGACCTCAATAATGGTGTCATCGAGCAGCAGCTTGTCAGAGATCTCTTCGTTCACCAGGTTGGTGTGGGCGAGAATCAAGGTATTCCCCCCTTCTACCTGCGGCTCCAGCCCCGGCGCATAGTAGCCCACCGGGTTGCCCGCACGCTGATAGTCGTGATGCGCTCGCGCCATCCAGCGCGTTTCATTGCCCGGATCGCTCACCTTCTCGTAGCGGTCGAATGACCAGGTGACGTTGCCTTCCCAATCGACCTGGATGAGGTCGAGCATATCCTGCATGCCGTAGCGCGGGTCGCGCTCGCCGCTGTGGCCAAGGATCGCGCCACCGGGCAGAATTTTATTCGGAAAACCGTGCAGCTCCGGCCATTCACGCACCACCTGGCCGTTCATATCCACCAGCACCGCGCCGTGTTCGGTGGCCTGAAAAAGGGTGTAGCCACTCCAGGCGCGCTTTGGATCGTAAAAGGTCGCGCCGGTCGGATAAACGGAAGGAAATCCCATGTTGTTGCTCCTTAAAGATAAAAATCAGGCAGAAGTAATCAGATTGCGAATATGCCGACAGGCGGCGGTATACGAGGCGTCGTCACGCTGACGTGGATGCGGCAGCGCGAGGCTGACGATCTCTTTGATTCTCCCCGGCCGTTGCGACAGCACCACCACCCGGTCGGCCAGCGCCACCGCCTCTTCCACGTCGTGGGTCACCAGCAGCGTAGTGGTTCCCGCGCTTTGATGAATGTGTAAAAGTTCCTGTTGCAGGGTGTGGCGCGTCAGGGCGTCCAGCGCGCCGAAAGGTTCATCCAGCATCAGAATTTGCGGCCGGGCGACCAGACCTCGCGCAATGGCCACCCGCTGGGCCATACCGCCGGAAAGCTGCGCGGGCAAGGCGCTGGCAAACTCGGTGAGCTGCACGCGGTCGAGCATTTCCAGCGCCCGCTGGCGCTTCGCGCCACGGCTGAGTTTTTCATCCGCCAGCCCCAGCATCACGTTGTCGACCACGTTCAGCCACGGAAACAAGCGCGGTTCCTGAAACACGATGCCGCGCTCTTTACCGACGCCGGTCACCGGTTCGCCGTTAATACGAATATCGCCCTGAGTAACGGATTCCAGGCCAACCAGCATTCGCAGGAGGGTCGATTTCCCGCAGCCGCTACTGCCCACCAGCGCCACCAGTTCACCGGCGGCAATGTCGAGACTGAAATTGTGCACGGCCGTCACCTGTTGCCAGGATTTACGCACATGCTGAAAAGAGACCAAAGTCGATGCGGTCATAGTTGCTCCTGTTGACGCCAGCGGGTGGCGCGAAATTCCAGTAAACGTCCGGCTTTATCCAGCGCCGCACCGGTCAGGCCGATAAGCACCATGCCGCAGAGAATGGTTGGCATATCCAGCAGCTGTTGGGCATTGATCATCAGGCTGCCAATACCAACGCCGGAAGACATGAAGTATTCGGCACCGATATTGCCAAGCCAGGCGTAAATCAACGCCAGCCGAAGTCCGGCAAAAATCCCCGGTGCGGCACCAGGAAGGATCAGCCGACGCAGGCGCGTCAGGCCGCTTAAACGCAGCACCTGGGCCACCTCATCGAGCTGCGGGTTACGCTGGAGCACCGCCTGAAGCGTGCTAAAGAACATCGGGAAGAACGATGCCAGCGCAATAAAGACGATTTTGCCGCCGTTATCGTTGCCGACCCAGGCGGTCAGCAGCGGCAGCCAGGCGAACAGCGCGATATGGCGCAGGACGTTAAGGGTGGGCGTGAAAATCTGCCCGGCGCGTGGACGCAGCGCCAGCAGCAGCCCGCACAGCAGGCCGCTGGCGATACCGATAGCGCCACCAACCAACGCCCTACCGAAGCTTGCCAGCATCGCGGCGCTAAGCTCGCCGTTGACCACGCCCTGCACAAAACGCTCGCCCACCGCCAGCGGTGAAGAGAATAATGCGCCATCAATCCAGCCCCACTGGTTCGCGAGCTGCCACAGCACCAGCAGAACAATGGGTAATTGCAGCGCACGCCAGCTGGCCTGTGGTTTCCACGCCAGACGACCCGCTGCCGGCTGCGGCCAGAACACCAGCCGCGAATAGGCGCGGTTTGCCGCCCACTCCATCAGCATGCCGCTGAAGCCAACGACCGCGATGGTGACGAAGACAATATCCAGCTGAAACAGCTGACGCCCCCAGACCATCAGGTAACCAATCCCTTCCGAGGAGGCCAGCAGTTCAACCACGATAAGCGAAACCCACGCCTGCGACAGCGCCAGCCGCAGGCCGGTAAACCAGCCGGGCAGACTCGCCGGGAGCACCAGCCAGCGCAGACGCTGCCAGCGGGAAAAATTCATCACCCTGCCCGCTTCACTCAGCGCCAGCGGCACGCTGGAGACCGCCTGCTGAGTGTTGATGGTCATCGGCACCACGGTGGTTTTCACAATCACCGCCAGCTTGAGGCCGTTATCGATACCGAACAGCACCATAAACAGCGGGATCCACCCAAGCGTTGGGATCTGCGCCAGCGCATAAAACAGCGGCTCGACCCGCTGGGCGGCAGCCGGGACCAGACCAAACAGCGCACCAAGCAGCGTGCCCGCTATCGCTCCCAACAGCAGGCCAAGCGCCAGATGCTGAAGACTAAATCCCCACTGCGCCAGCAGATCGCCGCTTAACAGCGACCACGCGGTCTCGGCGACCACCGACGGCGCGGGCAGGATTTGCTCCGGCATCCAGTGCTGCTGCGCGGCGACGAACCACAGCAGCAGCACCAATACCGGCAGCAGCCACGGCCAGCCGTTAAGCCTGACGCTCGGCCTACCGGCCATGCCTGTTCTTAAAATCATCTGCGACATATTGGTCCACTTATCGGCAAGTTATGTCGCTATAAAAACGTGCCTTGCGCCGCGCCGCCATTGCGTTAAGCGAATAATCCCGATGCAACGAATGCATTTCAGCCTGCCGGGCACGCCGCCTCTGATTTAGCTTTTTTTCACCCATTCTTTGCGAATAAAAGCATTTAACAGTTTGCCTATTGGCTTATTAGGGTGAGGAAAAAACTCACTGGAGCAATAAATTATGATGAAAGCATTTTTTAGCCGTACCTCGCTGGCGCTGGTTGCCGTGTTTGGCCTGCTGGCCAGCGCGCAGGCCGAAGAGCTGCGCACCATTCGCATCGGCGTGCCGGACCAAAGCGCCGGTAGCCAGCCGTTTATCGAGGGGCCGGTCGGGATGGCCTATATTCGCCATCAACTGGAAGAGGTGTTTAAGCCGCAGGGCGTGGAAGTGAAGTGGCAATTTTTCAAAGGCGCGGGCCCGGCGGTGAATGAAGCCTTAGCCAACCAACAGCTGGATTTCGTTTATCTTGGCGATCTGGCGGCGATTATTGGCAAAGCCAACGGTCTGCCGACGCGCCTGCTGCTAGGCAGCCGTGGCTCCGAATCGTATCTGGCGGCGACCAAAGCCTCGGGGATTAAAACACTGGCGGACTTGAAGGGCAAACGGGTGGCGGTGTATCGCGGCACGGCGGATCAGCTGGCTTTTGACCGCGCGCTGGCGACCGTTGGCCTCAATGAACGCAGCCTGCAGGTGATTAACCTCGACTGGACCGCCGGTAAAGCGGCGCTGGCGGCCGGGCGCGTGGATGCAGTGTGGGGCGGCGTTTCCCTGCTGGCGCTGCGCGGCGATAAGATTGATGTGGTAGTGAAAAGCGGTGATTCGGGCCGCCAGAACACCACGCAGGCGGCGTTCCTCGGTACCCAGACCTTTATCGAAAGCTGGCCGCAGGCGACCCAGCAGATTATTAACGTACTGGTGAAAAATGCGGCTGAAATCAGCGACCCGGTCAATACTCAGGCCTGGTCCGCCGAGATGGCTAAACAGAGCCAGATCCCGCAGGCGCTGTTCCTTGAAGAGTTAAAACCGCAGGAACTTAACTTTAGCACCTCGCCGCGCATCGACCCGTTCCTGTCCGACAGTTTTAGCAGCAGCGTGGAACAGGCGAAAGCGGGCCGTCTTATCCGCAGCGCATTTGACGCCAGCCAGTGGGCCGACGGCCAGTTTGTTGAGCAGGCGCTGAAAACCCAGCAACTGGAAAAACAGTGGCCGCAGTACGATAGCAAAGGCCAACCCGCCAACGCCGGTTAAGCCCCTTCCCCCTGCGCCAGCCTCAAACTGTGATGCTGGCGGTCAAGCAGGAGGATAATCTCAATCAGCTTTTCCACCAGCGGCGGCTGCACCGCATGAACCGGGGAGATAATCGCAAACCGGGTCTGCATCAGCCGCCACTCATCCGGCAAATCGCTCAGCTCCAGCTTCACCAATCGATGACTGTGCTGGCACAGTGCGAAGCCATCTTCACTGGCAAAACTTATCGCATCGGTATGGGCTAACGTCGAAAGCAGCGCGTAGATATGATCGCACTGAATCGCCGGGGTAAAGTCCTGCTGCTGGCTGAGCGTGGCCAGTACCTTGCGCACGCCCGGCGGTAAATACGGTGCGGCGAAGGGATAACGCAGCATGGTCTGAATGGAAACCGGCCCCTGCTGCGCCAATGGATGCTCGGCGTGGCAGACAAAAAAGCAGCGCTGCGGGCTGAGCGGCTGAACGCGCAGCTGCGGGTCCAGCTCGGCCTGCCAGCTATCGGCCACCACGAACGGATACTGCTGAGTCGTGAGCGCGTGATGCAGGGCAAACCAGTTATCAATATGAAAGCGCACCCGCGCCTGCGGGAGCAGACGGTGAAACTCGCCGACTGCCGCTGGAATCAACCGCGCACCGGGTGCCGGGCCGCAGCCAAAGGCCACCTCACCGTTTTGCGCGTCATCCGCTTCACGCAGTTGGCTGCTGAGTTCAACATTGAGTTCCTGAAAGCGCCGCGCGTAGGGCAACAGCTTTTGCCCATGCAATGTCAGCGTCGGGAGCTTGCTTTGTCGGTCGAATAACGGATGGCCGACGCTCTGCTCCAGCGCCTGGATACTGCGGCTGAACGCCGACTGCGACAGGCAGACCGCTTCCGCCGCACGATTAAAACTGCCGTATTCAACCAGCGCGACGAAGTTGCGTAGTTGGCGAAAATCCAGATGCATATGCCCGCTTTATGATTATTTTATTTCCAATAACAGTACTGGATTGATACCGGGTTAGGCAATGGCGGGGATTTTCCGTCGCGTTTGGCAAATAGTCATCAGAGATTGCGGGCCATATCTCAGCAACGACCGCACGAACAAGCACATCGCGATATCCGGGTGATCCGCCTCGGCGGTCATGGTTCGCGACATCATCCAACGACTGAGTACGGTGAAATTTAAGCAACTCTACGGCGCGTTTGAAGGGAAAGATATTACGCAGAATGCCGATGAGATAGTGCAAATTTCGGGGGAGAAGTATATTTCTTGTCTTGGGGATATGAGCGGTGAGTAGCTGGCCGTTAATTACTGGACTGCCCTCTTGCATAAATAGCCGCTACTTCTTTTTTTGAAGCGTATTTCGAGAGGCTGAACTTGCAGGTGCTCCTTTATTCTCTATCACCGGAGAGTTAGGATCAGGGGCTTCAATTAATATAACTTCTTTTGACAGACGGTCTTTTTATCTATTTCTACAAACAGTATATCTGGTCAGATATACTGTTTATAGCAGCTTTATCATTTAAAAAGCTGCCATAATGACAGTCTCTTTAATTAGAGATTGGCAACGTTATGATAGACTTTTTGAACGTCATCATCAGCTTCAAGCGCATCAACGAGACCTTCAAAGATTGCTAAATCTTCTTCTGAAAGTTCAATTTCTGCTTGAGCAATCAATTCTAATTCTGTTGTTGAGAATTCAGTAATGCCCGCTGCTTTTAACGCTGCAATGCCTTTGTGAAGATCGGTAGATTCAGTATAAATAATGATGTTCCCTTCTTCTTCGGTAACATCACGAACTTCGACTTCAGCATCCAGCAAAATTTCAAAAATACGGTCAGGGTCAGTACCTGCAAATACAATCACACCGGTATTGTCAAACATATAGCTGACAGAACCAGCCGCGCCGATATTGCCGCCTTTTTTATTGAAGATGTTGCGGACATTGGCAATCGTGCGGTTAACATTTGAAGTCAATGTTTCAGCGATGACCATTGAACCATTTGGCCCAAAGCCTTCATAACGGCCTGGCACAAACGTTTCGTCTCCGCCGCCTTTGGCTTTATCAATGGCTTTGTCAATAACGTGCTTTGGAACCTGGGCTTGTTTTGCGCGTTCAATAACGAATTTTAACGCTGAGTTTGATTCTGGGTCTGGTTCACCTTGTTTAGCAGCGGCATAGATTTCTACACCGAATTTTGCATATACGTTAGACGTTGCACCGTCTTTAGCCGTTTTTTTAGCAACGATATTGGCCCATTTACGTCCCACTGGAACAGTCTCCTCAAAAATGTATTTACATTAACGGCAGCTTAATAAAGCGACACGTTTTTCTGTCACATTATATCATGACATGCAAATTCTCGTCTATGAGAAATAAAAAAGTTAAGCATTACGGAATGTTACTTTAAATTCATTAATAGTTAACATTATGGATAAATCACTCTAAAACCCCCTTGTGATTCCTTTACTTTTTATTCTCAATATTGAACTACAGCAAAAAATACATATAAGAAAAGAATAGCAAAACGCGGGCTATGTTAGGGAAAATGTAAAAGATGGGCCGGGTGATATAAAAGACTTTCGCTAGTGCGTTCGCTAAATAGCTATCGATATTGCTGGGCTTGACATTATGTAAGCAGCGAACGGAGTCAGACCCTGTAGGTTGTCCGATCAAGTGGTAATTATTATAAATGCCACCCTGACCTTTTATATAGAACGTTCACATCTGATTCTGGTATGGAGTGGACAAACCAAATTGGCTGGAGGTCTGCAATGAGCGAGGTGCGGAGGTTCGCATAAACACCTAGAATACAAATCGTGCTATAAACTGTTCTACCTTAGGTTTCATAATCGAGTTTAAACTGTATCTCATTATGAAGTAAGTGCGTGAACTCATATACTTAATATCTACAAAATGATATTAATCTTCTTAGCGATTCTACCTTAGTAACTATTCAACCATCCAGGATATAGGTGAACATTATGTCAGATTTAGCGAAACGAGAGGAAAACGGTGCAAAAGGTGAATCCCTAACGCAGTCTATTTTATTATCGAGATTTTGGGTTCTGCTGCGTTCTACAGATATCGACGGTGCTGATTTTCTTGTACAGCGTCGCTCAAACAGCTTAGAGGCATTGCGGCAACGTGCCCATGGAATAGATATTTTCGGTATTATTCAATCGAAATACTTTGAAAATTCAAATCGTGTTAATGTTCAGAAGACTTATGTGCTTGATGGTGGGATTCCTCGTAAGGATTTTTTCTGCATGTTGCACTCTCACGACGAGGAAGAGGAACCATTTAATTATTTCTTCTCAGCCGAAGATATTGTTAAAGAATTTAAGTTGTCATCCTGTAAAGAATTTTACTGGTTTGCCCTGACATCAAATCGTCAATACGACGCTTATAAAAATAAAAAACAAAAATTCATTCTTGATAAAATTGAGCTAGGTATTTTTCAGACAGAGAGTGAGGCTAACAAAAAATTCATAAAAAATAAGCTCACTGTCTATGCAAGACCTACGATGCATTTCCAAGATAAGCCCGATTTTGAATACTCTCTGAAAATATATGATGGTGTCCATGTTGTGACTACACAAGATATGACAGGTGGCTCACGACGTTTACTTGAACCAAGAAGGGATCTGTTTGAAAACCAAGATGACTATTACTGGGGGGATGATGATACTGGCTGCCATTTCCTTGCAGTATCAATGCTGGCGCATCATTTGGACGGAGCATCCCCGAGCGATTCAGCAGTCAGAAAATTGCGTAAATACTTACAATCTCTGGATGCAGAATATTCTCATGTGATAAAGAGCGAAACTCTTCAGGAATTCATCAATAATCCTTTATCTGTATCAAATAGATTACAGGATCTCGAAGATGAGCTTCCTATTGATCGTGAGGGTCAGGACATCGCATTTTTTGAGGTTGTCCATCTTCTGGGAACTGAACTGACAATACAATGTTGCGACGGCATTGAGTCAGCTCTGGATGTGAAGGGATGTGATTACATGAAGGATATCGTTGATGCAGTGAATATTTTCTCAAGAGGTATTGAAAGTTCAGGTGAATCGACTAAAAGAATGATGGCGATCATGCTGCATGTTGAACGAGATTCTAGAACTAAGAAAGTACTCAAAATTCACTATGTTTACATGATTCGTATATTGGACTGAGGTGTTGACTTGCTATTCCTGAGTCAAAACATACTAGCTCGCAACTTCAACTTCTAGGGAAGGTGCGAATAAGCAGGTCATTTCTTCCCAAGCTGACTCGCTGATTAAAATTTCGCGGATCTGGGCCGATTTTTTTCCCGCAAACA